>CAZIEB010000005.1:0-19101 GCA_964538665.1 uncultured Candidatus Saccharibacteria bacterium | reverse complement strand
TGGGGAAAGCGTCCTCGTTGTCGGGGACGCCGTCACCGTCGGAGTCGGTGGGAGGCGGAGGAACCGGGCAGCCATCAGCGTTGACCTCGGTACCCGCAGGGGTGTCCGAGCACTGATCGGCGTTGTCGCCGACACCGTCACCGTCGGAGTCCGAGGACTCGTTCGGGTCGTTGGGGAAAGCGTCCTCGTTGTCGGGGACGCCGTCACCGTCGGAGTCGGTGGGAGGAACCGGGCAGCCGTTGATCGAATGTGACCCCGAGAAAACTTCGACTCCATCGACGTACCCGATGACCTGTACGGTCCTGGGCACATCATCACACGCGTAGCGTTTGGCGGCGACAGCCCTGGTACCGCCCGGGTTCAGGGATTGGGTGGGACCGGTCTCGCCATCGATGGTCGCGTAGACCTCGTAGATTGTGCCTCCGGCTTCCGCAGATGACGTAGCGTGGACGTTGACAATCATCTGGTCGAAGATGTCGGTGTAGCCCGAGTTGATAGAGAAACTCACCTCAGGGTGAGCGGCATTCGCGCTCGGAGTGAGCGTCAGAAGCCCTACCACTAGGGCAAGGATGGCAACAAGTGCCACCGAGAGTCGACGTTTCACGTCGATCTCCTTTCTGATTGGTGGTAACACGACGGATGCTCTCGTGTGATGTCGGAAATAGTGAGATAGATCGAATTGTCAAGGCGTCGGGAGGACGCCTTGACAATTCAGTCTTGGCTCACTACAACCGACAACACACGTATAGCGACGTGCTAGATATGATTATAGCATTATAACGAGCAAATAGCAATACCTACGATAGAACCCGCTTGAGTTTATAAAATCGCTCTTGGTTGCCGTGAGCGCCAGCAACATCGCTGTCGGCTTTGTCTTCGATCACATAATATTGTTTTACCCAAGATTCAAAATCTCGCAGTATCTCGCGCCGAACGGTATTGTTTTTTATCACACCTTTACTCACCTGTGACCGCCCTGCCTCAAATTGCGGCTTGAGCATAGCGAGCACAATAGACTGCTTGTCGATAAGAGTGGTGATATGGGGCAATATCTCTCGCAGACTAATAAAGCTGACATCTATGACGACAATGTTGATATTTGATTCTTGATTCTTGATTCTTGATTTTCGAGCATCAAGCATCAAACGTCCAGCGTCATCAAGATAAACATTTCTGATATCTGTTTTTTCATGTAATTCGACTCGACGGTCTTTGCGGAGGCTCGGGTGCAGTTGGTCTGTGCCAACATCGATGGCAAACACCTTTTTGGCGCCGTTTTGTAGGGCATAGTCGGTAAAGCCACCTGTCGACGAGCCGACATCGAGCACTATCGCGTCACGAAATACAACGTCAAATTTTGAGGCAACGCTAGCTAATTTGAGTCCGGCTCTTGAGACATATTGCTCAGTTGCTGTAAGTTTTACATCACTAGTGTCATCGACAAAATGGCCCGATCGGGTGACGACCCGTCCATCTACCGTCACCTTGCCGAGACGTATCCAGTTTTCGGCCGCAGAGCGCGTCACAGTCAAGCCGCGGCGGCAGAGCGCCACGTCTAACCGCTCACGAGACGTTGGACGATTGACATTAGACATTGGTACGCCCCTTTTTGTGTGCTTTTAGTAATCCATGCAGCAATTTATGCGCCGTGTTCGCCTGCGCGGCAATTTCCTTAAACGAATCATCATCGAGATAATTCAGGTCCTTCGCCAATAAAAGCTGACTTTTTATCTCATATATAGACCCGCTTGCCATCACAAAAAAATGTTCACGATCTTTTTCGCTTGAGCGACCGTATCCCTCGGCAATGTTTGAAGTTACCGATGACGCTGCACGTCGGAGTTGAGGTACGAGACTAAACTGTTCGGATTTTGGGAAGTCCTTAGTGATACGATAAATTGACAATGCGAAAGTATGCGGTGCCTGCCACGCCTTTAGATCGGTAAACGAAACTATCATTGGACTTATTGTCTATCGTCAAACGTCAAACGTCAAACGTCAAACGTCAAGTCGTCAACGACGACTATGGATACATAATCGCCTCCACCTCCCGTGTAATGTCGGCGATGGCATAAAACGACAAGCCTTTTGTCAGTACCGCGATGGCGTAGGTACCGCGGGGATGATAGACGATGGCAGAATCATTGCTGTAGTCCCATAGAAATCCAACTTTGTTGTGGACACTTCCCCCGCTACCTGATGGAATTCCCCGAGTGTACGAATGACGCTGCAATGCAGCGAGCAGATAGTCACGTGCCCAGCCACTCATCAGCCACCCCTCGTGCAGCCCGCGAAAGTAGCGTGACAGATCGGCAGCCGTCGTGTGATTTGCAGTTGGATTATTGAAATCCGTTCCACGGCTAAAGCCCTTGCTCCAGATGAAATCATTTATGCCACTTCGCCCAAACTGACGAATCCACTCTTCGGCGCAGGCATTGGTACTGGCGACAATCATGCGCTCAAAACAGCCTCTGGTGTTGGTATCGAGAATCGGCGTATCCCAGGTGATTTCACCGCGCTCCATGCGGTCAAATAGTGTCAGCGCCACAAACAATTTGTAGGTACTCGCACTTACCGTCGTCTGCGTATCGCGCGCTCCCGCTACCCACCCGTTGCCGCCTATTTGCGTGACCGAAATTCGCACATTTCGAGCCGCCGCTTGGTCATCAAGATACGCCTGCAACCCCTGCTGCGATGAGGTATAGCGTTTGTTTATCATGACGGTCGGCGATACCGGCACAAACTGTGCAGTGAGAGGCTGGTACTCTCCACTCTCTAGCATTGTGCGAATCCGTTCCTTCAGCGTCGTAGTATCAATCGTCTGACCCGCTGCACCCTCTTGGCGCTCAATTTCCTGCCCATCGACTCGAGTAACCTGCGTCTGCCCCGCCGGCGTGGTATAGCGTGATTGGATGTCACTCAAGTACGCATCGATAGCCTCTGACTCAAGCTCGAGCACGGCAGCACCATCACGCTCGCCGATAGACAACCAGCTGGCTTTTTGCTCGGCAGTTGGGCGAATAAGCTCTTGCTCAACAGATATAGTTATCGGCAGTTCAATAAATCGCTGGGCTTGGGCCGCAGTATCTTCAAAATACGACATCGGTCGCTCAGCACGGACTTCTTCGTGAGGAATCGTCACCACTGTGTAGACGAGACCATAGCGCGCCGAAAACAGCTCGTGTTGCACATCTTCGGCCGTCACCACTGAGCCAGGATGGTCTGGCGTCATCTCGAGTTGACCGTCACGAATTTCGAGACCGGCATTTCGCGGCGGAGTCGTCAATATCGCCGCATATTGCGCACTTGCTGCCTCGAGGCGCGCTTGATCAAACTGCACCGGCGTCGAGACAACATGTGGCCGCAGCGCCAAAAAAGAAAAAGGCACCATACGGGCCCACAGAGGATACTCCGTCACTCGGGTCGCAACGCTATCGCTATCTGTCTGACCACCGATTTCACGCACTTTTGAGACGATATACCGTGATTCATCTACACGTATTTTCGCCTGCGCATCAACGAAATAATCATTAATTTTGACGACAATTTCATCATACCGAGCAAATCCGACTGATTCGGAGCCGACTCGCGCAAACGGTACTGCCCTATCGACGGGGTACAGCAACTGGAGCGAGACCACGAGCGCATACATCAAAAACGCCACCCAATACAATGCGTGGCGATTGATATGATGGTGCACTCGGCGTGCGTGACGAACAACATGCTGACGCATATCGTCTAGTATATCAGCTACTTTTGTCGTTCGACGTAGCTACCGTCGCGGGTGTCTACTTTGATAACATCGTCGGTTTTGATAAATGCCGGTACTTTGACGACAAGCCCCGTATCACACGTCGCGTCTTTGAGCACGCTACTGGTCGTATCGCCTTTGACGACATTTTCGGCATAGGTGACCGTGAGCGACACAACAGTCGGAAGCTCGACATTGATAACTTTTTCACCAAAAAATTGCAGCCCGACTTCGTCACCTTCATGCAAGTACTTGTCGGCATCGTTCATGGTCTCGCTATCGACCTGGAACTGGTCAAACGTGGTTGGGTCCATAAGGTGGTAATTACCGTCTGCGGCGTATAAATATTGCACTTTACGCGTAGAAACATCGGCTGGCTCGATCTTGTCTTGGCCTTTGTAGGTTTTTGGGAGCATTGCACCAGTGATCAGGTTTTTGACCTTCACATTGACGATACTACCCCCACGACCAAGTACTTTTTGGTTATACTCCATGACGCGATACGGCTGTCCATCAATCTGGATAACCGCCCCTTTTTTAAGATCTGTTGGACTATACATCTACTAACTCCAATTTCTCATTTATCAATTTACATTTATTTCTCATTTTCACTGGTAGTTGTAACGATAAGTGTAAAATACTATTCCTGAAAACAATGTGAATTGAATATTGTGAAATGTAAAATGCCTTAGCCTTGTGCGACGAATGGCATCAACGCAAGGTGACGTGCACGCTTGATAGCAACACCAAGTTGGCGCTGTTGGCGTGGGTTGAGACCAGTTTTGCTACTTGGCTCAATCTGTCCATACGCGTTGACAAATCTCAGCAACGCTTTGGGATCTTTGTAGTCAAAGTAACTTGGAATATCTTTCTTAAATCTTCGTGCCATGGGAATTTCTCCTTTCAGGGGAAATCAATTATCATTTTTCAATTCGTAATTTACAATAATTTTTCATTTTTCAATTCACATTGCTTGAGGGCGCATAGCGTACGCGAATTTCAAGGCAAAACTGCGGCTTCGAACGAGGAGTATGAGACATACGACGAGCGAGAAACGCAAAGTTTTAACGATGAAAAGTGCGTGGGATATGTTCCCGACTAAAATGGTATGTCCGATAGATCAATCGGCTGATCATCTACATCCGCAGCAGGGGCGGATTTTTTGCTTGAGCTTGCACTCGAGCTGGCGCGTGAGGTGCTGCCACCGTCATTGTTGCTACCACCTTGGCCACCGTCGACGAAGTTGAAATCTTCGACAACGACTTCGACTTTGCTGCGCTTTTGGCCTGAATCTTTGTCATCCCATGAGCGCTGGTCGAGTCGACCGCTGACGAGAAGTGCGCGACCCTTGTTCATGTACTGCGCAATGATTTCGCCGGCTTTTCCCCAGGCGGTACAGTCGATGTAACTGACTGCTTCTTGTTGCTGACCATCGCCACCACGCCATGTACGGTTTACGGCCAAGCTAAAGCTCGTCACTGACTGGCCACTCGGTGTCGTACGTGTCTCTGGGTCACGCGTGAGGTTGCCCATCAATACGACCTTGTTAAATCCCTTCATGTTATACTCCCTTCGGTCGTAGATGTTAGACGTTAGATGTTTGACGTTAGAATTGCTATACGGCCTATTCTAATATCCACTGTCTACTGTCCATCGTCTACTTGTTAAATCTACTCTTCTTCTGTTGTCTTGGCTGACTTTGCCGCTTCTTCAGCTGCTGCTCGAGCCTTGTGGTCAACACTCACCAACAAAAATCGCATCACGTCATCGGTGATGTTGAGTGTCGCGTTGACTTTGGTGACCGCTTCTGCGGATAGTTCTACTTCAAAGTAGACATAGACCCCAAAATCTTCTTTGTTGATACGATACGCGAGGCGTTTTTTGCCCCAGTTGTCTTCGCTTGTGATCGTTCCACCGTTGTCGGTGACGATACCGCGAACTTTTGTCAGCACTGAATCAAGCTCTGTTTCCAGATCTGGTTTCAGCACGACGGTTAATTCGTACTGTCGCATGAGTTACCTCCTATGGTTCCGGATGCGTCCGGAGCGTGTATTCGTAATGACACACGCAGTTAGGTTGATAGTGGAGATATTATAACAGAGGTAGATTAAAACGTAAAGGTCTATTCCATCGTTGTAGCACGATAGTACTCATAGCCCGATGCAAGGAGCTTTGTGCGAGCGTCTTTATCCGCCTTGTCGCTGTATGTCCGAGGGTCCAAGCCTTCTTCACCTTCAGCCTCCTTGCGCATCTCATACGCACCAACTGCTACCTCTGCTCGTAGCACGAGATCGAGCATTGCACTGTCCATAGCCTCATCATCTAAACGCGTCGAAACTCCCTCGTTTACTCTTGTGCATACCATAGAGCCATCGGGATTGAGAACCATTACAGTCTTACCGCCATCTTGTTCCAACATCTCAACACTGTATCTACTCAACGGTTTCTTTAGGACAGGTTCGTATATTGTTTCAATAGTAAATATTTCATCTAAACCCGACCAGTCCGCGGTGCGCGTCGCAAACGATGTTGACTCACTAATAATGTCACCGACATGTACGGTATTACCCACCCGTCGCATAGCGTACTGCGCATTCAATTTATCAAATATCTTTACAAGTTCAATTGCTTTATGGGATTGAATCTCTTCAGCAGTCAGTTCAATGATTTCGTAGGCTCTCTGAACGGCGATTTGGTCAATAGTGTCAGGATGATGTGGCAAAACATCAAATTGGGACTCAAGGACGTCGACTACTGTATTCATACTATTTGTGTTAAATCCTTGCCTACTGGTATACGCCCCTTTATATCAAAATGCAAGACAATCAAAAAGATATATACGCACAGATATTGCTTTTTTGTTAAATTTATGTTAAAAAACATTCAGGATAATAGCCGACTAATCAGGCTATGTATCAGTCCTGTCCGACAGAGAGAACAAGGAGAGTCAGCAATGACGCAGTCACCCGCACGAAACGAAGGTCTCAGAAAGATCGTCGCCGCACTTCGGAACAAGCCGATCGAGCCCGACGGCCGAGTCAACCTCGGTTCGCAAACCTTCATCTTCATCGACGACGTCACGAAGGGCAGGGACACGCACACTGTCCACCGCCGTTCGAACGAGCACGACGCACCCATCTGGGGCATCAAGCTCATCGGCTTCGACCAGGTGAAGATCACCCTCTACTACGAGAAGGATTCGAAGCGGTTCTACGTTTTGGCACAGGGTCGTACCTACGCCGACCACGAGCCGTGGCAGATCCCAGGGCGAGATGACACCTGCATAACCGTGGAGACCTGGCCGCACTCAGAACAGGCCACCTACCACATCGACACCCTGCCCGACGGCGCCAAGCGCTACCTCTACAACGTACTCGGCATGAGCTGAGCCCTGTCGGATGACCCCGTACTCGCTACGTCAGTAGCAGGTGCGGGGTCGTCTACATGTTCGGGCTGATTATCTATTGCGGAATGCCGTAGTCGTCTGTACTGTCGGTACCGGCGTCACCACCAAACACATCATCAATACTTGAAATCAGCACTTCTCGTGGCCGTGCACCGTCGGCTGGCCCGATGATGCCCTGTTCTTCCATCTCTTCAATAATCCGCGCAGCTCGTCCATAGCCGATACGCAATCGTCGCTGCAACAGGCTCGTGCTCGCTTTGCGATTTTCGATAACCACTCGCACCGCGTCTTTGAACATATCGTCATTGCCGCCGCCGTCGAAGTCCATCACGACGCCACCCTTGCCGTTCAGTTGCACTGGTTGCGCGACAATCTCATCATCGTACTGTGGAGGTCGTTGCATGCGGAGGTGGTCAGTGATCTTGTTAACCTCGTCATCTGTTACCCAAGCACCCTGGATACGCTTCGGCTTGCTCATCGACGGTGTCAGTAGAAGCATATCACCCTGTCCAAGCAGTTTTTCGGCACCGACTTGGTCAAGGATTGTGCGAGAGTCAATCTGGCTGGCAACGGTAAATGCGATACGTGCCGGGATGTTTGCCTTGATTAGGCCGGTAATAACATCGACACTCGGACGTTGTGTTGCAAGTACCAGGTGGATTCCGACAGCACGTGCCTTTTGTGCCAAGCGAACGATAAGTGCCTCAACGTCGCGGGCAGCGATCATCATCAGATCCGCCAACTCATCTATCACAATGACAATATACGGCATACGTTCTTCGGGGTTTTTGCCATTGTAGCTCTTGATTTCGCGAACTTTTGCCTCTGCCATGAGGCTATAGCGGCGCTCCATCTCGTTGACCGCCCATTTGAGCGCGCTGATGGTTTTTTCTGGCTCGGTAATAATTGGCGTCAACAGATGTGGAATATCTTGATATGGCGTCATCTCGACTTGCTTTGGATCGACGAGTATCACGCGCATATCACTTGGACTATTGCGATAGAGCAAGCTACACAGCAGCGTATTTATCATGACTGACTTACCAGAACCGGTCTGACCAGCGATAAGGAGGTGCGGCATCTTGTTGAGCTCGCCGACCACTGCTTCACCCGCAATGTCTTTGCCTACCGCAAATGACAGTGGCTCAGAAGTAGAATTCCACTGCTTGCTCGTCAAGATGCCATATAGTCGTACGTCGGCCGCTTTACGGTTTGGCACCTCTATACCAACTGCTCGTTGACCAGGAATTGGCGCTTCGATACGCAGTGCCTGCGCGGCTAGGTTGAGCGCGAGATTGGTCTCCAGGGCAGAAATTCGTGATAACTTGACGCCGCTCGGAGGTCTGAGCGTGTATTGGGTGACTTTTGGACCAATATTTGCGCCTTCCATGTCGACTTCGATACTAAATTCACTGAGAGTATCTTTGATAATCTGCGCATTGTGTTTGACGTCACCCGCATCAGCCGGCGATTGTTTCTTCTCGAGCAAGTCTACGTTTGGCATCTCCCAGTCAGGATCGCTGGTGCTCGTCAGTGCTGCTTGGTTTTCGGCTACTTTGTCTTGCTGCACGCTATTTCTCAGCGAACTGAGGCCTTTTTTCTCGGCGCCACTTCCCATCACGGTCGGCACACCTTCATTCATCTTGAATTCGCTGACTGGAGTGCTCTTGGCCAGACCGGCTTTTTCGGCTATGGCAGCATTTCGCTCGGCTTCTGGGTCACCTTCTCGCGTAAAGAGCGAACGAAACAAGTCAATAATTGCCTGCGGTGGCACGGCTAGTACAAAGAGCAGCGTGAGAATGACAAGAACAATATATATAAAACTTGCAACAGAAGTGTTGACCATACTCAGCATCAGCTGATTGATAAGCCAGCCGAGCAGTCCCCCGCCGACACCGGTCTGAGCAAGCTCAGAATTGTCAGGATCTCCAGAAAATACGCCAAACAACCCCGCCAACCAGACGAGGAGCAAGACCGATGCAAATTTCATGACTGAGGCCAGACGGTTTTGTTCGGCACGAAATGTCGCAATTGCCAAAAATATCAACACCGCTGGTACCGCATAGGCTGCTAGGCCAAACAAGACCCTAGTGACGCCGAGGAGCCAGTCTAAGAATGGGCCACCTGCGCCAAACATCGCCACGACGAGTAGTAGCGCGAGTACAAACGAGACAATACCACCGACTTGTCGCCAGAAACCTTCTGGGAGTTGATGTTGCGGCTTGTCGTTTTTCTTGCTGCGTGATTTTTTGCGTTTTGCCATGGTTGTGTTGCCTATTATAGTCATCGATTCATCAGATGTCGATGCTTATGTCTATATTGTAGCACAAATTACTACAAAATGCAAGACCCTTACGGTTGTTGGCTATCCATATTCATATATACTCAATACATCGTCACGGCTACAGACTACTGAAAGGAGCTAGACGATGCCCATTGAGGTATTCGATGGTAAGACTGGGCCTAGGCTCATCGCACGCCCACCTGTCAACAACAAGTCCTATGCGGTCATCGAACTTGTTGACGCGCCGACCCTCGTAACCAGATTCGTGGCTTCATACCAGGGTGGCGAGTCAAGTGGTTGGCCGGCGCTATCACCCGTAATGATGACACTTCCCTACGAGGTACAAGACGCCATCGAAGACGAGCGTCAAGCTCTCACCGACGAACAGGGAGCGTATCTGCACACCCCATGCACTTGAGGCCATCACTGGTTTTCAGTGCGTCATCCCAATCCTCAGCACGCTCAAAAAGGGCGAAAAACTCTGGGTGGTATTGCCAGAGGGATTCATGACGAAGAAGCATTATCTCGGAGTCGTGGAAGGCTGGGAGATACACAACCCCCGACGCTCCGCCCGTTGAGCCATCTGTTCCAACAACAGAACGAGCTCCGCGACCGGGGCTCGTTTCTATTTTGTCGTGAGTACTGACAAGTCGGCACGGTCTTTTGCAAGACGTGTTTGCTCTTTGGTTGTCAGTGTCGGTTTTGACTCGAGATACGCTATCGAACGCTCTCGCTGCGCAATCAAGTAGTCTCGCGACAAGACCCGTACGCCAACATCGGGCTGCCATGCGCTATTTTGCAGCAACTCATCATGCGTAATTATTCCATTTGGCTCGCGCGCCGCTTCATACCATTGCATGCACCAGACATCGTACAAGCCGTCTCCGATATTGAGAGACTCACCGACAAAAGGAGACCCTTCGCCATTGCGGTTCAACTCATGAACAATTACTTGTACCCCGAGATCATTGCGCTCCATCAGACGCCTATACTCATCATCGGTGAGGGATAAATCTATGTCGCGCACGTCTGCTACGCCGTGTTGTCGGCGCGCAAACCTAAGCGCACGAGAGCCTACATGGTATTGGACGGCTCTTCCGCCGGCAAGCACATTTTCGGTATCGCTAAGCTCTAGCGTCGCAACATACGCCGCTAATTCGGCATGAGATTCATGGTGCGGAGTCGACATTTAGATATCGCGCGGGCTACGGCCAGCGAGGTGTGGCGCTTCGGCTTCTTCGATAGGCACGTGCTGCGTGAGATCAGGCTTTGGCACAAATGGTGCTTTGGGCGCGGGTCGATGCTGGTTTGATTTTTGAGGATTTGCACCACCACCGCCGATTTCGTTGATAACAGGAATCACGATCGGGGTACGTCGAGTCTGATCGTAAAGCAGATGCGTCAGTTCCTCACGTAGTTCTTTTTTGGCCAGATCGAGATCGATTTTGCGACCATTGAACAATCGAGCAACTTTTTGTTTCAAGTACTGGCGAATGAGGTTCATGAGCTCTTCGCTGTCTCGAAGGTAGATAAACCCTCGTGAGATGATATCAGGGCTGGTCATGAGACGCCCGCTGCCTTTGGCGACGGTGAGCACCACCACAAACATACCTTCGTTTGCCATGTGGATGCGATCTTTGAGGACCACTTCACTGACTTCGGCACCGCTGTCGTCATACATGACACCGCCGACCGGGATACGACCGACTTTTTTGGCGCTACCATCGTGATAAAACTCGACAACATCACCAGCGTCACATACGAAGATGTTGTTACGCGGAATATTACATTCTCTCTCGGCAAGCTCGGCATTGTGCACGAGCATGTGGAATTCACCGTGGTTTGGCAGATAGTACGTCGGGTTGATCGTATTTATCACGCGAACATGATCTTCATAATAACCATGGCCCGTGAGGTGAACGCGACCGACGCCCTCGAGAGTAATCTTGCGATCTTGGAACACATCGCTACCCTCTCGCATCAATCCATCGACAGTTCGAACAATATATTTCTCGTTGCCCGGGATCATACTCGAGCTAAAGACAATCGCATCGGATGGTTTGATCTTGATGTGCTTGTGCGCACCTGTCGCCATACGATTGAGTACGGCATTGAACTCACCCTGGCTTCCGGTGCAGACGATAGTGACTTTGCTATCGGGAAGTTTGATAAGATCTTCCATCTTCATCACGACATCTTTTGGAATCTTAATCGCACCGGCGCGCAGCGCGACCTCGAGGTTTTGAATCATGCTATAGCCGGCAAATGCAACTTTGCGGTTGTGCTCTTTTGCTTCATCGAGTATTAGCTGCATACGGTGGAGGTTTGATGAGAAACAACTGACAATCAATCGACTCTCATGAAACAAATTCATAATCTCACCGATATTGTGCGCGACATCTTGCTCACTGTGGCCGGTACTTGTGCCCTGTGATTCACAGTCTGTTGACTCGTTCATCATGAGCAGGAAGCCTTCTTTTTGCTGAATCTCAGATAGACGAGTAAAATCAAACTCTTTGCCATCGACAGGTGTTGGCTCGATACGCCAGTCACCCGAACTCAGCACATTGCCGACAGGTGTGCGCACGACGACTGCCGCAGCGTCAGGAATTGAGTGATTGACCCGAACCAGCTCTACTTGGAATGAGTCGCCGATTTGCACGGTATCATGCGCTTCAGGATTGAGCTCAATGTACTCTGGCTCATAATCATCTGGTGATTCTTCCATGTTTTTCTGCAACATACCGATGGTAAATTTGGTCGCATAGACTGGTGCAGGAATCTGCGGGATAAGATGGCGAAATGCACCAATATGGTCGAGGTGGGCGTGCGTAAACACGACCCCTCGTATCTGATCTTTGTGCTCTACTAGCCAAGAAATATCTGGCGTGATGTAGTTGATACCAGGATAATCAGCACCGGGGAACAAAAAGCCCATGTCGATGATGAGAATGTCATTGTCGTATTGGAGTGCGGTCATGTTTTTGCCGATGCCCATTTCACCGACGCCGCCTATCGGGATAACTTTGAGCGCAGGTCGCGTGCTTGGCCGCTGACGTTTGGCATCGAGAAGCGTGTATTGACGACCCTCATAGCCGTTGTATATCGATTTGTTGACCGGGACGTTGATGACGTGCTGTGAGGCACGGACATTGACGTTTTCGGAGACGCGCCGTTGGGCGCGCTGCACTTCGCCTCGGCGAGTGCTGGTACCTGCCATGACGGCAGTATCTTGTTTGCGTTTTTGCTGCTGCGGGCGCTTTGACTGATCGTCAGGTTGCGCAGAAGCGAGTCTTCGTTGACCCATAATGGTATTACTTTTCCTTTCTTTGTTGTATCAATATAAGTAATTTCGTATGTTTGGATGAGGCACTACACAGTCGCTCTCAGGATGTGCCTCCGATAGGTTGTGTCTAAGTATAGCAAATTGCATAAATAATTCAATCGCCACCCCCGGCCTACCCCAGTAGCGCGGTAGTGTTCTTGTCGAGCGCGTGGTCGAGCAGTTGCTCGGCAGCCTCGACGTAGTCCTGCGAAGGCTGGTCACGATAGGCATCGGCGACGCCGCCGACGGCGACATGCACGAGCACGGGGAGAAACTCTTTCATGATTTGCTGTTCACTCATACTATGCCCTGCGATAAATGTTCTCAGCAGCTCTTGAGCGGCACTTGGCGAGCCGAGGTTGTTGTGAAGCCTCATATAACCATAGGCGAGGTCAGTAAACCGAAACAAATCGGTACCGCACGCTTCCCCATCGTAGACCACCCACCCCTGAGGAGTATCAAATATCTGCCACGGCGTGAGATCGCCGTGCTGCAAACATTTTGTCAGCTTGAAGTGCGTTGTCTCGAGACGTTTGCGAGCCTCTTGAAGGCGCGGATAGCGCTCGATATTATCGCCAAGCCACTCTTGCCAGATTTCATACACATGCTCAGACCGCGACGGCACTTTTGGCAAGTTTTCAGACTTCCAGTTTTGGGCGACGGTATCAAACGTCAATAGCATGTCGGCGTAGCGTGGTATGATTCGTTGCCACACTTCTAGCTCACCCGGCTCGGCGACAACAGGGGCGTCAATAAAATCAAACACCACCCCCGATATGCCTATTCGCCTGGTTACATTTGGCCCAAGTAAGTGCTTTTCGGGGTAAAACGCCTCGATGCGATTCATAAATTCCGACCACACCAGCTCGCGTTGGATACGTTCGATGTAGCGGTCGGAGCGAGCGAGTTTGACGAAATACCACGACTTCCCCCGCCTCGCTTTGGCGTATTCAAACCGGTCGTTCTTGCCGCGGGTATTTTCTATCGGCAGCACTTCTTCAAACAGCGCCGGTATGGTTTCCATATTCACATTATACGCGCTTGAGCTAGGGCTTCGTTACTTTGCTCGTGCAAGCTCAGCTGCTGCGACAAAATCATCGAGCAAGGCTTGGCGCATGCCGCCGTTGTATAATGCCGCCGCCGGATGATACAGCGGGACGACAAGCCAGGTCACCACGGCCTGCTCATCAGTAGAGCCGATGACTCTGCCGTGGCTTGTGGCGCGTTGCTGCGTTGCAGTTTCCACTGCTCCTTCGGAGTATTCGTCATACGCCTCAGTCCGCGGTTCGCCTGCGCCTTGCACCGCATCCACACCTGCCTGTCGTCTATAGCGCAAAGTCCGACCATGACCATGGTCGCGTGAAATTTTGAGATCAGGTACAAATGCCGAGCCGCTATGTCGACCGAGCGTGATGATGACGCGCGGGTCAATGATTTCGAGTTGGCGCATGAGATACGGCCAAAAAGCCTGCTTCTCCTCCGGCGCAGGGTCTCGATTGTTTGGCGGTCTGTATTTGACGATATTTGTGATGTAGATATCATCACGGTTCATATCGGCCGCCGCAAGCATTTCGTCTAAAAATTTACCACTCGCCCCAACAAACGGCAAGCCTTGCTCGTCTTCTTGTTTGCCCGGCGCTTCGCCGATAAGCACTATGTCCGCATCGGGATTGCCCGCCCCCATGACCAATTGCGTTGCCGTCTCGCGCATATGCTTGCATATGTCATGTGCAATAATCTCGTCTTTCAGCGCATCAAGTTGGGTTTGCTTGTCCATGCACCCAGTATAGCGCTAACGACAAGCCGCAGATTTGTTTTTACCACCCGACAGACGTCGAGTAATCCACGCTAGCACAAATGGCCATGCCCAGATGGCAACCATACGCACGAGGGGGTTTTTGAAAAGACGCATAAATATCATACCCCCGACTATAGCGGGGGTATGAGTTACGTTCTGTAGTCTAGCTTACAGCTACGCGAGGTCGCTCGGCTTCATGCTGAGGCTGAGGCGGCCGCGGTCATCGATGGCAACGAGGCGAACTTTCACTACATCGCCTTCTTTGACGACATCACCCACCTGCTCGACGCGCTTGTCATCCATCGCAGAGATGTGACACATACCATCGATGCCAGGCATGATGTTGATAAACGCCCCAAAGTCCATGACCTTGACGACCTTACCTTCGTAAATCTTGCCAACTTCTGGCTCTTCGACCAGGCCTTTGATCCAGAGGAGTGCTTTTTCGATGGCTTCAGTGTTGATGGCAGAAACAGTGATAAGCCCCGTGTCTTTGATGTCGATTTCGGCGCCGGTTTCACTGGTAATCTTGTTGATTGTTTCTCCGCCCTTGCCGATAATTGCACCGATCTTTTCTGGCTTGATCATGACTTTTTCGATACGAGGCGCGTATGGACTGAGTGCAGCTTTTGGCTCGGTAATTGTCTCGAGCATGTGCTTCAAGATATGTTCACGACCGGGTTTGGCGGCCATGACGGCTTGTTTGAGGATATCGACCGGCAGACCGTGGACCTTCATGTCCATTTGCATCGCCGTGACGCCTTTTTCGGTACCAGTGACCTTGAAATCCATATCTCCTGCGAAGTCTTCAGCGTCAGCGATGTCTGTGAGGACATACGGTGTGTCGCCGTCGAGCATCAGCCCCATCGCAACACCCGATACCGGTCGTTTGATTGGTACGCCAGCGTCCATCAGCGCGAGGCATGAGCTACAAGTCGCAGCCATACTGGTCGAACCATTCTGGCTCATGATTTCGGTGACACTACGGATAGCATACGGGAAATCTTCGATGTCAGGCAGTACTGGTATCAGTGCTCGCTCTGCAAGGTACCCGTGGCCAATCTCACGTCGGCCTGGACTGCCGAGGCGGCGAACTTCACCGACCGTGTAGCCTGGTGCGTTGTAGTGGTGCATATAGCGACGTTCATAGTCGTTTTGTTCCATGGTGTCGACCATTTGTGAGTAGCTCAGTGGTGCAAGCGTGACAATGTTCATCGCCTGCGTCACGCCACGAGTAAAGAGGCTCGAGCCGTGCGTACGCGGCAAGATGCTGATCTCTGAGCTCAGTGGGCGTACTTCATCGAGTTTGCGGCCATCAGGTCGCGTGTTGTCTTTGACGATACCGTCGCGAACGTCTTTGTGCAGAGCCATGGTAAATGCTTCGTCGTATTCGTCACGAACGCCGGCATACTCATCACCAAGCTTTTTGGCCATTTCTTCGTGGAACTTCCAGCGGATCTCATTGACCATCTCGTTGCGCTCTGGGTAGGCTTTGCGCAAAGCTGCGCCAAATTTGCCTTTGACCCATGCATCGACTGCTTTTTGGATGTCGTCGTTTGGCAATATCAGCTCGTACTCTAGCGGTGTGACGCCAACTTTTTCGGCAAGCTCGCGCTGGAGTTTGATAGCTGGCTGGAATGCTTCGTGCGCCCATGCCATACCTTCGAGGATGTCTTCTTCGGCAACTTCGTTGGCGCCAGCTTCAACCATGGTGATACCACTCTCGATACCAGCGACGACGAGGTCGAGATCGCTCTGCTCGCGTTGCTCAGGCGTCAAAAATGCTTTGAATTCGCCGTTGACGCGGCCGACGCGGATGCCCGCAACCGGACCGTCAAACGGCGTACCGCTCAGCATCAGTGCCGCGCTCGCTGCAATCATACCGATGGCATCAGGGCGAAAGTTTGGATCCATACTGAGGACACTCGCGACCACTTGGACTTCTTGGCGGTAGCCTTTTGGAAACAGTGGGCGGATTGGACGGTCAATGAGGCGACCGATGAGGATCGCTTCGTCGCTTGGGCGGCCTTCACGCTTGATGAAGCGGCTGCCACTTATCTTGCCGGCTGCATAAAATTTTTCTTCATAGTCAATACTCAGCGGGAAATAATCCAGCACGACTGGTCGAGAGCTGACCATGGTCGTACCGAGCACGACGGTGTCGCCGTAGCGCACTAGTACGCTGGCTGAAGTACGAAAGCCGACTCTGTTGACTTCGAGTGTTAGTTTTTGACCGCAAAAATCGGTCGATACCGACACAATATCTTTGCCGGTAGGGTTAATCGTTGGCATATATGCCTCCTTGTCTTTAGTGCAGAGAGTAACAGGTAGCAACCCGCCGACTGGCGGACTCGTATCTATCACACTCTGCTGTAATGTACTGTACTAGTATAGCAAATCGTTGTATTTTAACACTATTTATGCTATAATTAGTAGTTAGACACGATGCACTTCCGCTCGTGCACACGCACCTACTCAAGGAGAACCGAGATGACTCATTCCTCTCATTTACCCCACACACTGCTCCAAGAACTCGAGAGAAAAGGGAGAACTCACTTTCCCGGCGCAACCGCTAGGTTGCTCACCTACCTCGAGCAGGCAGAAACCGGCAAGGTCAATTCCGACGGCTACAGGCTACTGGATCCCGACAAGCTAGGGTCATCTGAGATCAGCGGACTGGCAATTCAAGGCCCTGAGGCCTTCAAGGTCCACGACTGCGGATGCATAGTGGTCAAGTACGATGTAGGGGTATGTACTCACACACACTGGGGCACACTTGTCTCCGGCCTAGTCATCTGCTCCGATATCGGTGAGCTAGGTTACCACCCTAATCAGCTCATTGAACAGGGGATCTCCCTGGAGTAGCGCGCACCCGCACCGCGGGGATGGATGGCGTGGCCACAAGGCCCCATCCGTCCCCGCCGCGGGACAACACATAGACACACTGACCAAGCGGTCAGTTTTTTAGTGTCTAAGCTGACGTATCAAATTCGACAGGCCTATTGAGTAACGTGATTGAGACATCTCGCGCGTATATGGAGTGATCATCACGACGCTTTGCTGCCGCGAGGCGATGTGCGCCATCTCCAGATAGCTCCCAAAATGTTCGTCCATCTGGCTGAACGTACACGGTTGCACGTTGCACAGGTGGAGCTGTTCGACCATCCATTCGTGCATAATCTCTAATCGTCTTTCGGCTAGGTTTTCCGTTTTTTTGCCCGTCAACACGACCGTTTGCCCAGCTATCAATCCCAACGACAGATACCGCGCCTCGAACAGGTAGCGGAATCGCCCATTCAGTCTTGTCGGCGCCTTCTGGAAGCCCTTTTGGAGTAGCTATCGTGATTTCACGCTCGATCATGTCATCAGTAATTGTTGGCATATTTGCTTCATCCAATGCGTAGTTGATAGAGCCTAGATCGATTCCCTGCACTAATTCTGTGATATGCTCATCGCCTACTTCAAGAGTTTCGGGTAATGACTCAATCAGGCCAACCGTATCTATTTTTTCTGTAACAGACTCTGGACGTGGTGATCCCTTGGGGCCAAGCGCAGTAGCCCCTACTTTTCGGGTATAACCTGCAAAAGGGATAGCAAGTCTTTCGCGCAATGATGGTGATGATTTTTCGGGAGACATTTTTGTGTAGATTAAATACTTATATATCATAGCAAATTTTGTTATCTTTGTCAATGTTTACCCCTGTTGTGATATGATAAGTGTATGAGTCGACGCGTGAATGTGCGAGGAATAATTGTCAAAGATGGCAAGCTGTTTGCCGTAAGGCATTACGACTCCGACGGCAAGGCTCGAGATGCATGGTGTACCCCTGGTGGCGGGCTGGACGAAGGCGAAACACTCCACGATGGCATACGCCGTGAAATAATCGAGGAGACCGGCATCGAGCCAGTGGTCGGGAAACTTCTCTGGATATACCAGTTCAAACGGTCTCAACCTGTCGCCGGAAAAGGCTCAGAATGCTTGGAATTTTTCTTTCACATCAAAAACGCTGATGATTATAGCGACGTAGATCTATCGAAATCTACTCATGGCATGGAGGAAATTGTCGAAACAGCATTTGTGGACCCTCGTACCGTTAACTTCAAACCAGCTCACATGCAAGAAATTAATCTAAACGAGCTGCTCAACGCACCAGAACCACTGATGACAAGTACGCTATAACCAAAAACTCGCCGAGCGTGTCAGCGAGTTAATAGAAAGCAAATCTCAGGGTTATTTACGTAAACCAAGTTTGGTGATGATCTCTTGATATGCGGGGAAATCTTTGTTCTCGAGGTATTTGAGGAGTCGTTTGCGACGCCCTACCATCTGAATAAGACCGCGGCGAGCCATGTTGTCATGCTTGTTCGCCTTCAAGTGAGCCGTCACCTCTTTGATGCGAGCCGTCAAAACTGCGACCTGCGCCTGAGGAGAGCCAACGTCGTCCTTATGAACTGCGCCGACTTTGAGTGCTTTTAACTTGTCTTCTTTGGTAATCATACCGAGCTACTGTATCAGATATGGGGTGGATAATCAAGA
>CAZIEB010000004.1:343-39465 GCA_964538665.1 uncultured Candidatus Saccharibacteria bacterium | reverse complement strand
CCCCTGCCAAGAAAATGCGATCAGCATCTGCCGGTCGCATTTTCTTAGTTGAGCGTCTGGTTGAGCTGTGATCGCGACAGCTTCAGCTGGCGCCAGATCACAGTTGGGTGTAGCTAGTAAGAAAGAGAAAGCGGCGTAGCTATTTTCCTCAAAAGATAAGATCTTGATTTTGTGGCAGATTACTATGATAATCAGCGCATGCGAGATGTAATTAAGCACGAACTCGCAGCGATAGTATCTTTCCATTTAGACGATCGCTCCCTCCACCTGTTACCAATAGCAATTTTTGCAGGGTAGACCGATCATTTTGTGTATTTACCCAGTCTGCCAGCTCCGACAATGCTATACCGCGGTGACTGCCGAAATTGGAATCACTTAACGCTTCACCCAAAGTTACGTTGGGTGATACATGCATTATACTGCTGAGTAAATTTCTTTCATCTAGGATATCCTTGTCGAAACGGAGAATGCCATCGACCGAACCACGGAAGACAGTTGTTATACCAAGATGGTGTGATAAATATATCTTCTAAGCAACACCGTTTGTTGATACTACATCTCTTCCAATAGTGGCAAAACATGCTCTATGGTCATAGGAGTCAAGCTATCAAGACTCTCCGACATCTGTTGATACGTAAGCCAGTGCAGCTCAGCTATCTCTGCATTCGGGCCGATGTCGCTAGATACCGACCCGGTAAATACATACATGTCTATCTTACGTCCTTCGGGTGTCAATGCTGAATACACACCTTTCTGTACGATATCAATCGGCTCCACGCCAAGTTCTTCGATAGCTTCCCGTATGACAGCTTGTTCTGGCGTCTCGCCGTCCTCTATCTTGCCACCAGGGAAGCCATATTTTGTTTTATTGTGAGCTAGTACATTGAGTATCTCAGTAACTCCATCGTCATTTTTTCTCGTAACTATGAGCGCAGACACTAGTAGTGGTGTTTGAGGTTTGTCCATTCTAAAATTTCTCTTTCTTCCTCAGTAATTGTCTTGAATTTAAGTGTATTGTACCATAATTTTCTATATAGCTACGCTTACTGCTTAGGGCGACAAGTGGCCAGCCTGTTTTTCTTTGGAAATTATATTAGGTCACAATAAGTTCGGTAATCATCCTTGAGCCCCTGCCATAGCACCTATATACGCCATAATTTGATATACTTGTACATATGAAGTCCTTGATTACCAGTCGGCCTATGGTCGTATTGATGGTCGGCATTCCCGGCTCTGGCAAAAGTTTTTTTGCTCAAAAGTTTTCGGATTTGTTTCATACTCCTGTAGTGAGTTTTGATAAATTACATTACCTGCTATTCTCAGAGCCAACCTTTAGCAAAGAAGAAGAAGTGCTTGTCGCAAACCTTATGAATTGCCAGATACAAGAGCTTTTCAAAACACAACGCACGTTTATTGTTGATGGAGCGATGAATACCAAGATGGCTCGTCTAGAAATCGCTAAAGCTGCGCGCACTCATGAATACGGCCTGCTCGTAGTCTGGGTACAGACAGATAGTGCGTCTTCACAGCACAGAGCTCTCAATCGTAGCAAAAAACGTAGTGAGGACAAATATAAGTTTCCTCTGACGTCTGAGCAGTTTGAGTCATTTGCAAAACGCATCACGCCGCCAGATAATCGCGAAGATCATGTGGTAATTAGTGGCAAACACACCTTTGCATCTCAAGCCAAAGCAGTGCTGAAAAAAATTGTCGCACCTCGTGATATCGCCTTGGCGCCTGTCTCACGTACTATCGTTGCCTCAAAACCTACTCGCAAGTCTACTAAGCCTACTATTGTTTCGTGAAAACACCTGAGTTGCATGACGAAGAGTTTGGCGATATCTATGTACAGCGCCGCCCAAACGCAAAATATGTCCGAATACGCTTAGACCACCGCGGTCAGATTCACGCAACTCTGCCAACTAGAGGATCTCTAACCCATGTGAAAAAACTCATCGAAAGCTCTCGCGCTCAACTTCGCGCTGCGATAGAGGCGCAGACACAGATAAGTCCGCCAATCTATGAAGACGGGATGACAATCGGTCACACTCACCGCATCGCTCTTGTCTACGCAGACAACGCACGAGCACGTACTTCGGGACAAACAATTGTGTGGGCGGTGCCTCATGGGTCGCTCTATACTTCGGCACAAAATCAAGAAGTAGTCCGTCGCGCGGTGCGAAAAGCGCTTAACAATCAAGCGGCAGCCTATCTACCTAGGCGTCTTGTGTACATCGCGCAAGATATGGGTGTATCGTATTCGTCGATTCGATATGCCAACCAAAAAGGTCGGTGGGGGAGCTGTAGCACCCAGGGCGTCATCAGCCTCAACGTCGCTCTCATGAATCTTCCCAAAGAGCTGATCGACTACGTGCTAGTGCATGAGCTGGCGCATCTGACACATATGAACCACTCTCCGCAGTTTTGGCAACTCGTCGAGCAGCACTATCCTGACTACAAAAACGCCAAGAAACAACTCAAAGACTATAGCCCCTATCTCTAATAATCATGTATACTTAAGCTAAATGGGTGGGAAGACATACGAAAAAAGTAATAAGTATGCCGTAAAACTGGCACATATTCTTCGTCAGTTAGCGGTTGTTGTCTCGTTTGTCACAATTTTGTACGCAATCATGGCGGAGTGGGGGTTTGTGAGCCGCTCGTCACAGTACTCGCTACTCGGCAGCGTCATCATTAGTATTCTGGTCGTCTTATTTGCCCTATGGGCGTATTTTCGGCCATACAAAACCCAAAGCAGCAAACTTGCGTTATTTATCATTCCATTCCACGCAATAGGCGTTGCGCTACCGCTACTCATCACTGGGTTTATGAGTCCAATGACAATGTTGTGGCTCATACTGATAGTCGTCACAGGGACATTTATGGGCAAATACGCGATGGCGCTCAGCAGCTCGGTACTGTTCGTCACCGCTCTCAGTAGCCTGGCGCTCGATACACGCCCTGTTGACGCCACCTATATTGTGGTTGCAATCGATCATCTCGTGTATGCGACCGTCATTGTCATATTGGCCTGGTTTGTCGGTTCGCTGCGGCTTGTTCATGACACGGAGCACGAAGATTTTGTCAAAGCCGAACACCAGAGAACAATAGAGCAAAGCCGACTCATGACACTGATAAACAGCCTCAATGAGGCCGTCATTAGTATTAATTCTGCTGGCACTATCCAGCTCTACAATGCAGCCATGCTCAACCTTCTCGACACAAACAAAAGCCTCAATGGATCAAATGTCGACGAGCAGCTTGTCTTTAGGAATACCGAAGGTGAGCCATATACACTCCTAAAATCACTCAAAAAAGGCAAGCCATCGATGTACATTGATGATCTCGTCTACACATTTGAGGATGGTGAATCTATACGTATTGGGCTGAGTACTTCGAGAATCCGCGATGACAAGAACGCAGTGATAGGATATATCCTCGTGCTGAGAGACATTACTCGCGAAAAAAGCCTGGACGAAGAGCGTGACGAGTTTATTTCAGTCGTATCCCATGAACTACGAACACCGATTGCCATTGCTGAAGGGACTGTTTCAAATGTTGAAATGCTTATTCAGAAGAATGCTGCCCCTAGTGTGGTGGCACAGGCGCTGAAGATGGCACACGACCAGATTGTATTTCTAGCGCGCATGATAAACGATTTGGGGACACTTTCTCGCGCAGAACGCGGTGTCGGTAGCGAGCCAGAGCGTATCAATGTGCAGGAGTTTGCTCATGAAATATTCAAAGAATACGAGCCCAAAGCACAGGCAAAACACCTCAAGCTCAATCTAGATATGCATGGCAACCCTGGCTATATCAAAGTGAGCCGCTTGTATCTCGAGGAGGTGCTGCAAAACTTTTTCACAAATGCCATTAAATATACCCAAAGAGGGTCAATTACCTTCATCGTACGTCCGCATAAGGGTCAAGTTGAGTTTGGTGTTCGCGATACGGGTATCGGCATCAGCAAAAAAGAGCATGCGAAGATATTTGAAAAATTCTACCGCTCAGAAGATTATCGTACTCGAGAAACGAACGGCACCGGGCTCGGATTATACATCGTCCACAAGCTCGCAAAAAAACTTGGTACACAGATACAGCTCGAGAGCCGTCTCAACCATGGTTCGACGTTTACTATCGCCTTGCCGCTCAGTAGTGGGCTTGACAATCAAAGCGAAACTGAGTAGTATTGACTTGACATGACTGCTAAGCAGTCTTTTTTTATTGAGTGTGCCTGAAACGCACGAAAGGGAACACGGTGGCAGCTGCAAAAAAACCTACTTCATCAAAAAGAGATTCTAAGCGATTTCGGATACCGCGTCTTCGCCGCGAGAGGAAAGCCGACAAAGATACAGGGTATTTCGAGGGTGCATGGCGCGAACTACGGCAAGTGAGGTGGCCTGATCGTCGGGCATCATGGAGCTTGACGCTTGCAGTGATACTGTTTTCACTGTTTTTTGCCGGCATCATCCTAGGATTAGATTACGTGTTTAATGAACTATTCAGAAAGGTAATACTATAATGTCCAAACACAGATATGATTCTTCACGAGCCTGGTATGCAATTCATACTTACAGTGGTTATGAAGAAAAAGTTGCCGAAAGCATCCAACAGCGCGTCGAGTCAGTAGACATGGCAGACAAAATCTTCGGTGTGCTCGTCCCCAAAGAAAAGCAAATCGAGATAAAAAACGGCAAACGCAAAATCGTCGAAAAAAAGATTTTCCAAGGCTATGTCTTAGTCGAAATGAAGATGACAGAAGACGCGTGGTTTATCATCCGTAATACTCCGGGTGTCACGGGATTTGTCGGTACCGGGTCCGACCCTACACCAGTCAGTGATGCTGAGATCGCCAAGATCAAAAAACGCATGGGTGTCGCTGATCCAAAGCACCACATCAATTACACCGTCGGAGAAGTCGTCAATATCACCGATGGACCATTCAAAGGCTTCGATGGTGCAATCAATGAAATTGACACTGCAAAAGGCAAGATAAAAGTCCTTGTGAGCATGTTTGGTCGCGAAACTCCAGTGGAGCTTGACGCTCTACAGGTAAAAAAGGTATAATATACTACTGTTACGCACTAAATATTGCTTCACATTATATTTAGTAAACTCATGAAAAAGGATAGGTATGGCAAAAAAGGTTATTGGTAATTTGAAATTTCGCGTTCCTGGTGGACGTGCGACCGCAGGCCCTCCTGTTGGCTCAACTTTGGGGCAATGGGGCCTCAACATGATGGATTTTATCAATCCATTTAACGATGCGACCAAAGAGTTCAACGGTAAAGACGTCATAGTACACCTCAAGGTATACGAAGACCGTACATTTGACTGGGTATGCCTCGGACGACCAGTTGATGATTTGATACTCGAAAAAACAGGCATCAAAAAAGGTTCTGGCAAACCTCACAGCGAAAAAGTCGGCAAAATCACACGTGCGCAGCTCGAAGAAATTGCCAAAGAAAAAATGAATGTGTTAAATGCAAATGACCTCGAAGGTGCGGTGAAGGTTGTCGCAGGAAGCGCCCGAAGTATGGGTGTTACTGTAGAAGGCTAGGCTGCCTTCGGACCATATACAGGTGCGAGTCCAGATCTTCATCAACTACAAACGAGCGCGACGCATAAAGCTGTTGCGCTTTTTTGTTGTCCCGATCAACGCTTAACGACACGCGGCCAAGGCCCCGAGCAAACGAAAGATCAATCACGTCGTCTAGTATCTCGCCTCCGAAGCCTTCACCCCTGTATGGCTCACTTACGGCTAATGCATCTAGACTCAGAGTAGAGGAGGTCGGAAACTCAGTAATGTGTGCCATGCCGACCGTGCCATGGTCTGGCGTGTCGTATAACAGAAATCCGGGAGGCCGCTCGGTTGAGCCATGCGTGAAGTCTCGGTATGAAGACAAGTCCTTGAAAGCTTCCCCGGTAGTCGATTTTGGACGAGTACCTCGTGCATCAGAAAGCAACAGGTGTGCCTGCAAAACATCACGCGGCCTCGCATCAATACGAAACGGGTCGAATTCACGACGTACTAACATATCTATATCATAGCACATTACGTGTCTGTTGTCTATATGTAGGACTTGATCTCTATCTGTTGACATGTTATAATTCAAAGTGAATATTACGTATGTGGGAGGCCTCGAAAGCCGTTCGCACCACAAAGGAGATACAACTATGGCTAAAAAAGCCGAATTACTAGACAAAGCTAAGGAGCTGAAGCTAGAAGTAACTGAAAAAAACACTATTGCTGAGATCGAAAAAGCGATTGCAGATGCAGAGCATCACGAAGTTCGTGAAGCCAAGGTAGCAAAGGCCGGTAAACGATCTGAAAAAGCGCTGAAGGAAGAGGAAGAAAAAGCCGACAAAGAAGCTCGCAAAGAAGCGGGCGACACATCGCCACAAGCTGAAGAAGCAACTAGCCACGTCAAAAAAGGTCCTGCTCCAAAAATTCGCCCTCACCATGAACGCAAAGGCAAAAACTACCGCAAAGCCTACGAAAAAGTCGACACGACAAAATCATATGCCCTCAAAGACGCAGTCGCCCTTGCGGTAGAGACAAACCCAAGTAAATTTGACGCAAGCGTAGAAGTCCATGTCGTACTTGGCGTTGACCCTCGCCAAGCCGATCAAAACATCCGTACTACCGTCACACTGCCACACGGCACAGGAAAAACAATCAAAGTCGCAGCGTTTGTACCTAGCGAAGATGCAGCAGCCGCCAAAAAAGCCGGAGCTGATGTAGCAGGTGAAGACGATGTCATGGCACTGCTTGCAAAAGAATCGATAGATTTCGATGTGCTGATATCTACCCCTCAGCTCATGCCAAAGCTCGGTAAATTTGCACGACTTCTCGGTCCACGCGGCCTGATGCCAAACCCTAAGAGTGGTACAGTCAGCACAAACCCAGCCCAAGCAGTCAAAGAAGCCAAGACCGGTAAAGTTGAGTACCGTGTCGACAAACAAGCGATTGTCCACTTGAGTATCGGCAAGGTCAGTTTTGGCGCAGACAAACTATACGAAAACGCCCAGAGCTTTTTCGCAAGTCTGCAAAGTGTCAAGCCGTCCTCGATCAAAGGTACCTACATCCAGTCAATCAGTATGTCAACGACGATGGGGCCGGGATTCACGGTAGAGCTTTAGAGATAAATATTCTGATACACGCTCTATTGGTTTGATATAATTACGTAGTAGATAGGAGTTATGATGACTGAAGATCAGCAACCGGATAGCTATTATGGCGACAATGAAGCCAATGAAGAGGAATTCGACCTTAGCTTCCTCGACGA
Organism: uncultured Candidatus Saccharibacteria bacterium; assembly: GCA_964538665.1. Lineage (GTDB taxonomy): Bacteria > Patescibacteriota > Saccharimonadia > Saccharimonadales > Saccharimonadaceae > JAPUDQ01. The sequence goes on along the minus strand of CAZIEB010000004.1, from coordinate 32,176 downwards.
TAAAAAATAAATTGAGGGTAGGTTTTGTAGTCCCGCACATGTTCATGCATCGGGACATATTGCCAGACGTAATATATTCACCTGGTCACTTATCACTCGAACTATGTAACAGACTGCAAGAGAGCGGCGTGGAAGTAACTTTATATACTCCTGGTCCAGTTGATACATCGGCTACAAATATCTCATCAGATCTTAGTCTGTTTGAGCTGGAGTTGTCGAGGAGAGGAGAGGCGGGCGATTCATATATGGATCTTCTGCGAAAACATCCTTTTACTTTTGTAACGTTAGCGCGTCAGGTACAGAGCGAGATCATCGCGAGGGCATACAATGATGCCAACGAAAGCAAGATTGATATCGTACATGTATATGCAAATGAAGAAGAACTAGCCCTGTCGTTTGCGGCATTATGCCGAAAGCCTACAGTGTTTACCCATCATGATCCGTATAACTTTTTGGTGAAATACAAAAGTATATTCCCAAAATACAGACATCTCAATTGGATTAGTATGTCACACGCACAGAGACTCGGCATGCCTGATGATACCAACTGGGTGGAAAACATATACCACGGATTACCCAAAGATAAGTTTACGCCTACTAAAAACCCCACCGGTGAGTATTTCGCTTACCTCGGGAGGATTATTGAGCCAAAAGGCGTGCACTTGGCAATCCGCGCTGTTCAGAAATATAACGAAGAATACCCACCCTCACGATTACTCATTGCTGGGAAGCATTATAGCGATCACGGCAAAGATGCGTACTGGAATAAACAAATACTTCCAATGCTGGATGAAAAAAACGCGTCATACATTGGCCACATTTCAGATATTCCAAAAAAACAAGAATTTCTGGCAAATGCAAAAGCGCTACTCGTCCCTTCGATTTTTGAAGAGCCATTCGGTATGGTAGCTATAGAAGCGCTCGCATGCGGCACGCCGGTCATAGCGCTCAATTCCGGTGCTTTACCTGAGCTGATTGAACAGGGCACTACGGGAATCATCGTTTCCAAAACACTCTATGCTAATGGTCGTCTCGATGAACCCAGAACCATTCAAAGCATTGCGGACGCACTGTCTCATATTGAAACAATTGATAGGAAGCTATGTCGACGATCATTCGAGAAAAGATTTGATGTTGATACCATGGTCAAGCGCCATGTAGATCTATACAACCGCTTAGTGGCTTCTGCGAAGAAAGATTAGTAACAACTCTTGATTTTACACAATAACCAAATCGGTTTTTATCCGCTCGTGAGATTCATAATTTCTTAATTCGAAATTTTCTTCGCTAAATCCATCGATAGATTCTACTTTCCCTTTGATATGCAGGGTTGGAAAGACGAACGGTTTTCTTTGAAGCTGTAGTTTTGCCACATCAATGTGATTTTTGTAAAGATGAGCAGAGCCAGCAGATATTATGAGCTCACGAGGCTCGAGGCCGGTAACATGGGCGACCATGTGTAGCAGTAGCGCATACTGAGCAATATTAAACGGCGCGCCTAAGAATACATCCCATGATCTCTGGTACAAATGAAGCCTCAGCTTACCTTTTGTAACATCAAACTGAAACATTGTGTGGCATGGCGGTAAACGCATCTCAGAGAGCTCGCCCGCATTCCAGGCGTTGACGATAATACCTTTGCTATCAGGATTGTGTACTATTTCATCGATAGCCCATTGCAGCTGATCAAATTCTGAGCCGTCAGGTCGTTGCCAGTGTCGCCATTGCACTCCGTAGACTCGGCCGAGACTATTTGAATCTTTTCGTAAAAACCCGTCCCAATACCTAATGTTATGTTCGTGGAGATAATCGACCGTGTCGTCTCCTGATATAAACCACAACATTTCATGAAGCATCAATTTAAACGGCATTTTTTTCGTCGTGAGTAGCGGAAAACCCGCTCGCATGTCAAACCGTACCTGTGCACCAAATACAGATTTGATGTCATGAATGCCACGAGTTTTTTTCGTCTTGCCTTCGTCAATAATCTGCTGCATGAGTTCGAGGTACTGGTATTCGGGATGTCGTTTCATGAATCCTCCTTTAGTTTTTTCGTTTTGATGCCTGCGTCATGTAATATTTGGAGTGCGGCCTTATCCCACCAGTCATACATATAAATAACTTCTTCTATCGGTGTTTTGGTAATCGCTTTCGCGCAATTGATACACGGTGACATCGTCATGAATAGGACAGACCCAGATATGTCGACATTATTTTCTGCGGCTGCATTAATCGCAGCAACTTCTGCGTGGATGACTTCGGGACGAGTCATCAGTTTGCCATCTACTTCATACTCCATCGGTCCACCCGTTGGGTTGTGATTCATCCCGCTAGACACAATCGAGTTGTTTTTGATGATGAAACAGGCTACCCCGCCGAGCCTGACCTGCGGAACTTTCGCTAGTTTCTTGAGAGGTTTTGCCAGGTATCGATATGTCGATATATCATTCATATTTCTTACTAAATCGCTTGGCTAAATTTTGCATCTTGTCATTAATCGCGCGGTATTTCTTGGCGTTTTCATATGGTGTATCGGCCAGTTCTCGGTAATTCCAGCTACTGAGGTCCGGTGAGTCAAACGGAATGCAGTGAAAATGCAGATGCTCTACTGTGCTCTGGGCGTCGACGCCGTCTTTTTGCACAATCTGCATGCCTTTGACACCATGTACGTCACGTATCATTTTCTTGGCGAGATAAAACATTTTGCGCATCGTTTGCCATTCCAACCTGGTCAATTCTTTGACCGAGCGGACGTGTCGCCGAGGGATAACGAGCAGATGCCCGTCGATATAGGCGTAGGCAGGCACCGTCATGTATACACCATCTTCTTCATAAACCTCATGGTGTTTTTGGGTATCATCGTGATCGCAAAACACGCAGCGTCCGACTGTCTGCCAGATCTGATCATACGCCCCGGACGTGCGTGCAGTTCTGTACGACTCTTCGATTTGCTTTTGTTTATGTGAAATTCGCATTACTTTTCCTTGAGCGGCTCTTTTCGATATTGCATAAAATCTTTCAACACATCACTAAGGTGACCACCGATTGCTCTTTGTAATATCTGAGTAGTCGAAATGCTCGTTGACTGCCTATCAACAACCAATACTTCGCCCCCGTAATTTGTTACCGTTTTGTATTCTTTAGATTGTTTATATTCACTTGTCCAATCCTCTTGAACGGTTATGTATACATCGGGTTTTAGCAGGCCGAGCGAAGGGACACAGCTTGGTTCGGGCAATATTGTGACAAAATCGACGGACGCAAGGAAGGTCAACATTTCCGCGCGTATCTTTTCATCAAGAATAGGTTTGTTTGGGCCTTTCACCCTTTTGATAGCGTCGTTGCTACTCACCCCCACGACAAGTACATCGCCATATGATTTGGCCTTCTCAAGATAACGACATTGCCCTGAATGAATTAAGTCCCAACTACCGGCGGTAAATACAATTTTTTTATTTGCTTTTCTTAGTTGATCACCTAGTGACAATAAATCACTTTGCGAAATTAAACGCTTACGCCATGCTGTCATTTCTGTCCCCCTTGATTACTTATATTGTAGCATCTTCCTGTCGAGTAAAATATCTCGCGTACGAATATAGTGATGATTTGATACTAATGATTCATAAGGGTTTTGTTTCAGAAACTTATAAAAGTCATACATCAAAAATAACATAATTATTTTATTGTATAGTTCATCAAAATCACGACCGCCCAGGATATCTCTAAATGTACGGCCACCTCTTTTTTGGTACCCTGAATTTAGTAGGTATTTTCTAATCTTCTCTGGAGATTTTGGACAATCGACGAGTAAAAATGCATGCGTTCGAGCAAGATCAAAGATTGGATGACCGATTGACGCTCTTTCCAGATCAAGTATCCCAGATAATGCCAATCCGCCAACCACAAACGCATCACTGTCATCAGCTGGTCTGAACAGCACGTTTCCTCTCACCATATCCATGTGAAGCGGTTGTTGATTCGGCAGAGTATCGAGCACATCCAGCCAAGATCGCATCTTATAGTAAGGAAATACTACCTGCAATGATAATTTACTTGCAATCGCGGCTGACACACTTGTATCTACGAAATACCGCTCCATACGGCCAACAATCCGTCGATAATTCATCGTCGCAACGGGCAAATTCCCTCCATAGGTCTCTGCGGCTGAATGAAAATGACCCATGGCCATCCCCAGTAGTTTTATATGCTTCATCGAATACATTTCCCAGGCTATTGTCGAGCCTCGCTCGAAGCTGTACAAGGATGCGTATCGAGTGCCGACAGAATTTTGCATTTTTAGTATTCTTGAATCGACAGGGTAGCGCACAGGGATACCACTAGAGCGCAGGTGCAGCGAAAACAAATTGATATGTGCTATCAGCTGATGTACACCAGGTTCATTTTTATACACTATCAAGTTGTATAAACCGCCACCAGAAACCTCTACGATGTGAGAGGTGTTCCGGTACCCACTTTCGATAAAATCAACGCGCGTCATTGAGTGCCCGTAAAACTTGAGCGCAGCTGCGAGCTGTGGCTCAGATAGCTTCATACACTACAAAATCGTAATCAAATTGGTTCTTATCGTCGGCCTGGTGTTGCTCGCGGGATATTTCTTTCCATGATGAGTTGATGTCAGGGAAAAACGTATCACCTTCAATATCGGCATGGACTTCCGTGATGTAGAGTCGATCAGCCATGTTGATGGTTTGACGATAAATCTCTGCGCCACCTATCACAAAACAGTCACCAAGCGTAGAGATGTCAGCTACATCGTGAATAATAGTGACGCCTGGGTAGGAAAACAATCGATCACGCGTAATAACAACGTTCTTACGATCGGGCAGGGGTTTGCCAAGTCGCTGGAGTATCGACTCAAACGTTTTGCGCCCCATCACAACGGTATGCCCCATAGTGACTTCTTTGAAGTGGCGTAAATCGGCAGGCAAATACCAGGGGAGGTCATTATTGGAACCGATAATGCCATTTCTGGCTTTTGCAACAATGAGACTTATCATATACCCAGTATAACAAGCATTGGTTTACTGCGTATTGTGAAGGGAACCTCGATGATATGCAACTAATGTTGTTGCGAGAGGATGACCGATTGATTTTGACTTTTTGTCTAACAACACTATACCCCGTGTTTCATTTTTTGATGCCACGATATCCATAAATTGTTGATGGAGTTCTCTTACACGAAAATTATCATGATTCTCGAACGGTGTTTTCGGATCAATATATCCCACGGACACTCTCACAAACAGATTTACTCCAGTATTACCCAAATCTCTAACCGGGAAATTTGTTCGTCCTCTAGCGAGAATCTCGGGCGCCCCGTCGACTTTCTGCTGCCTAATTAGGGCTGTCCGAGCACTTGGATCTACGCTATGTGCATCTAGAGAAACCTCTTCTAGTCCCGCTGCATTGATTACTTTTACTCCAAAATCATCTAGTTCTTTACGTGATGGGATTACAGCATGGTCACCACTCCCTAATTCAATATGACCAAGTTCAAGACCGACTGGTGGCAGATCTGGGTTATCTTCTATTACGCTATTAAAATTGGCGAGTAAGCGTCCCGCTTCGTCGGGTGCTATAAAATCACGGTATAATGCTCTTCCGACAGTAAAACCAAGCGCCTTTAGGGTCTGTTGCTGTTCTCTGCGGTACGCGCGTTCCGATTTGATGCCAGCAACAATAGTAGGCATCAGTTCTTGCGCCTCCCAAAAAGTATAACCACAGCTCATCAATTGCTCGATGTTGTTAGTTACTGTGTGCTGATCTTCATCAAATCTTGTTTCTGGAGGACGATTCTCTTTGCTTTCAGGTTTTTCGGCAAAGCCATCGCTATGAGCAATTTTTGGCATAATATTATATTATAGCACACTTTTCATTATTATACAATGATTCTTGTAAGCGCTCACATCTTGTGGTATGATGTAGCGAGTCGTTACCAGAGACAGTAGCGTCAGCACACCAGCTGATTAAGAATGCTACCGAGGCAACAAGTGCTTTTTTGCACGTGTCTTGTCTGGCCGAAAGGCCATTTTTTTGTAACGAGATCCTTAACAACTCTAATCATATAAGTAAATATAACGTTTGAAGGAGCGATGAATGGCAATTTCACGCGATAAAAAACAAGCGTTAGTAACAGAGTTTCGTGATGTACTCGCGACGGCAAAGATGACCGTAGCAGCTCAGTACGACGGCACAAGTGTTGCTGAACTTCAGCAATTACGACGTCAGGCTCGCGAAGCAGGGGTCGGCATACGGGTCATTAAAAACCGTCTTGTCCGCACAGCAATGGAACAGTCGAAAGGGTTTGAGAAATCAGACACAAGTCTTTTGACTGGCCAGCTGCTCTACGCCTACAGTACCGAGGACGAAGTTGCTCCTGCTCAGGTCTTGCATACGTTTTCGAAAACAACGCCAAGCATACAGCTTGTCGCAGGATACGATAACACTGGTTCGGTACTCACTACCGAAGAAGTGACGGCGCTTGCAAGCTTGCCAAGCAAAAACCAATTGGTCGCAGAAGTGGTTGCACAACTACTCTCACCAGTTCACGATGTTACTAATGCGCTCTCGGGCAATTTGCACGCCCTGCTCGATGGAGTCGAAGCAAAAGCAGCATAATCAAGCTTATAGCTAGTGGCTAATAGCCAATAGTGAACCCTTGAAAAAATGACAACTTATTATCAGCTATGAGCTATACGCTACTAGCGAAGGAGAACAATTATGGCAGATGTAAAGAAGCTCGCTGAAGAGCTGACAAAACTTACGGTTCTTGAAGTCAATGAACTCAAGAACGTCCTCAAAGACGAATACGGTATCGAGCCAGCAGCCGCTGCAGTCGCTGTAGCTGGTCCTGCAGCTGGCGGTGACGCCGGTGCTGCAGCCGCAGACGAGAAATCAGAATTTACCGTCACACTCAAAGACGGTGGGTCACAAAAAGTAGCAGTCATCAAGGCTGTGAAAGACTTGACTGGCCTCGGACTCGGTGAAGCAAAAGCACTCGTCGACAACGCTCCAAGTCCAATCAAGGAAAAGGTCAGCAAAGAAGACGCTGATGCCGCCAAAAAAGCGCTCGAAGACGCTGGCGCAACTGTAGAACTTAGCTAGTTTTGACGCACATGATTAGAGATGTTATGACAAATCCCGCCTAAAATACCTGGCGGGATTTGATTTGTCCAGGACAAAATATACAACGACTTGGGCGTACTATCCGTTGAGCTTGTGGATAAGGCTTTACCCAAATATGCTTGACACAAACCACCCTAAATGATACGCTCAAGGTAATTACCATCAAATAAACAGACAAGGATGCGAGCAATGTCTGACTTACCAGAAAAACAAGTAAAACGACTTAGGTCACTCATACAAGAGGCAGAGACTAATCTTGCTGCGGCAAAAGAGCTTTTGATTAGTATTGCTGGCGAGGAAGATATTCCACGCAGCAAATCAGAAGATGTAGCCGGCAAGGTGATTGAAGGTGTCTTCGACGGCCAGGGGATGATCGGCCCAGACGGCAAAACCTATCCTGTTCCGGCAAATTATTCAAGTAAATCGAAACTAGTCGAAGGTGACATTCTCAAGCTGACCATTGCGGATGACGGCGGATTTATCTACAAGCAAATCGGTCCTGTCGCAAGGCGCCAGGTCATCGGAACACTGGTCCAACACGATGGAGCCTACTTTGTAGAAGTTAGCGGCAAAGAATATCGAGTATTACTCGCAAGCGTCACCTACTTCAAAGCCAAGGTCGGCGATCAAGTTAGTATCATAATTCCTGAAGACAACCGCGACGCCGTGTGGGCTGCAGTCGAAGCCGCGCTGTAATACTCGTTACGTTATATGGAATCCGTTGATCGACAAAATGGGGTTTTACAGCCTACAAGGCCTAATCTTAGTACTGAAACCGAGGAAGACTTGTTGATTATCATTGCGAGATGCAATGATCGGAGATTTCAGCTAGCTGGTGAGCTCGCCAGGGTTAGCTCGTTACTGCACGCCGCTCGTGAAGAACATCGCGATAGACAGTCAAGAACCTAGTTGTGATATCTACGCCACCCCACTGACCGTATTCGCGGTATAATGAGGTAAAGGGGAAGGTGTGAGTCAATCATTATACAGAAAATATCGCTCGCGCGGTTTTGATGAAATCGTAGGTCAGTCACATGTGACGACCCTGCTCAAAAATGCCGTAGACAAAGGTGTATTTGCCCATGCCTACCTGTTTACTGGGCCACGGGGGACTGGCAAGACCAGCGTTGCTCGAATACTCGCCCACGCCATCAATAATCTGCCGTATAGCGACGATTCGATGCACTTAGACATCATAGAGATCGATGCCGCCAGCAACCGAAGAATAGATGATATTCGAGACCTCAGGGAAAAAGTCCATATTGCGCCATCGAGCGCCCAGTACAAAGTCTATATCATCGATGAAGTCCATATGCTGACCGGCGAAAGCTTCAACGCACTGCTCAAAACACTCGAAGAGCCGCCCCAACATGTAGTGTTTATACTTGCCACTACCGAGCTACACAAAGTCCCGGCGACAATCGTCAGCCGTACACAGCGATTTAGTTTTCGTCCTGGAACTATCAAGGATATTACTGACCATCTGTCTCGCATTGCATCACAAGAATCTATCGACATCGATACGGACGCGCTCAGCCTTATCGCGCTGCATAGCGATGGCGGTTTTCGAGACAGTGTGAGCCTGTTAGACCAAGTTTCCTCGCTCAAAGATTCTCAGATCAATGTACAAGATATTGAATCGCTTTTAGGACTTGCGCCGACGAGCCTTCTCGAATCAATTCAGTCCGCTGTCGTCAATCATGATAGCCTCGCCGCCACTGCCGGTATACGTGAGTTGCTAGACGCAGGCATACATCCCGTACGAGTATCCGAACAACTTGTGCGGAGCCTTAGTCTCGTTGCGCCCGAGAATCCAGAGATATACGAACTGATAGATAGGCTCCTCGAAGTCGCGCATAGCAGGGCGCCTGATTTGAAGCTGCTCGCAACTATCGCGATGTGGCGTTCAGACAAGAATCAGCCGCCAGCACCAAAAGCACCGGCTAAAGCTACTGCAGCGAAATCACCACCTACAAAGCCATCAATTTCACGAAATCATTCCGAAGGTACAATCTCAGAGAAGACCGAGTCCACTACAAAGCCTCCTAGCAAAGACGTAGTACACAACGAGAAGAAATCACAACCAGCAAAAGCAGCGGCATCGGCTCCCCCTGCCATCGTAACATCAGGCGAGGCTCTTATTGACTGGGACACTATTGTCCAGGATATGAAACAACAAGCTCCCGCACTGTATAGTGTCATCAAAAATTCCTCCGCCGTACAGGTAGATGGTACACTCGAGCTCGAAATCGGATTTGCCTTACACCGAAAAAAGCTGCAAACTGATAAGTATATGAAACAATTGGTGAAGTGTATCCACGAGAGATATGGCGTCAAGCCAGAGATTGTCGTGCGCGCACCTCGAAAGAAGGATCTGGATGAAGTTGGTACGCAGGTTGCTGAAATCATGGGCGGGGGAGAGGCTGTCTGATGGCCACCAAGACTGCTCCTGCAAAAATTCCGCCGCACAACATCGACGCGGAAATGAGCCTATTGGGCGCAATTCTCATCGATGAAGAAGTACTCGCCGATGTCACCGACAAAGTCAAAGCTGAAGACTTCTATGAAAAGCGCCACCAGCTGGTATTCGCCGCCATGTTCAGATTGTTTGAGCAGCATCGACCGATAGACCTACTGACACTTAGTGATGAGCTTGAGAAAAAAGAACACCTCGACACCGTCGGTGGGTCGAGTTATCTCACCGAGTTGACGAACTATGTCCCAACTGCTGCCAATGCGACAGCGTACGCCGAACTAGTCGCACAGCGAGCCGTCCGACGTCGCCTGATCAAAGCTAGTGGCGAAATTGCGGAACTTGCATACCAGGACGATAGCAATACACAGGAGATCCTTGAGCGAGCCGAAGCTGAATTATTTTCAGTAAGCGATACGAGCCTCAAACAAGATCTTGTCAGCCTCGAGCAGATTTTGACAGAGAGCTTCGATCGCATGGAAGAACTACACCGTGATCGCGGAAAGCTGCGCGGTATACGAACTGGCTGGAAAGATCTAGACAACCTCACTGCTGGACTACAACGATCTGACCTACTCATCATCGCGGCACGTCCTGCCATGGGTAAGACCACTCTGGTGACGAACCTTGCCTATAACGTCGCCGCCAAAGAGCACCAATCAGTGCTGTTCTTCTCGCTCGAGATGAGTAAAGAGCAGCTCGTCGACCGTATGCTATCAGATGCGAGCGGTGTCGATGCGTGGAATATCCGTACCGGAAACCTGAGTGATGAAGATTTTGAAAAAATATCTACCGCGATGGGCGAGATGGCAGAAGCGCCGATCTTTATCGATGACACACCAGGACTGACAGTGCTTGAAATGCGCACAAAAGCCCGACGACAAGCACATACGCAACCGCTGGGGCTAGTCATAGTCGACTATTTGCAGTTGATGCAGGGTTCGTCTCGTGGCGGAGAGTTCAATCGCGTCCAAGAGGTCAGTGAAATATCTCGTGGCCTCAAACTCATTGCTCGTGAACTCAATGTTCCGGTCATTGCACTGAGCCAGCTGAGCCGTAGTGTAGAGTCTCGAAATCCTCAAGTGCCTCAGCTTGCCGACTTGCGAGAATCAGGCTCTATCGAACAGGACGCTGACTTGGTTGCGTTTATTTATCGCGAAGCATATTACAACCCTGATACTGATCGACAAAATATCACCGATCTTATCATCGCGAAGCACCGTAATGGTCCGACTGGCGTGGTAGAGCTTTACTTCCACCCAGAAAGATTGCGATTTATGTCCCTCGACAAACACCGCGGCGAAGACTAGTTGGTCGCACATGGGCATGAGCTGATATAATAACTAGCAGTATGCGAAAATCATTGCTTCGCCAGGTAACCCTGTACAACCATCGTTATACCTTTGGCGTGATGGTATTTCTCACGCTATTGATTGCTGTCCTAGTCTTCAGACTCGACTTAGCGCCAACTGGCTTAACGTCGTCAGAGATGCAGTCATCCGTCACGAGCGCCACCTGGAATATCTCACAGCCTCTATCGCAGCCACTTATCGATGCACCGTACCATCTGTTGCAAAAATTGTCCCTGTCGGTATTAGGTCTCAATGAGTGGGGAATCATCGCTCCTTCGCTGCTCCTCGGGCTCGTGACGGGCCTCGCATTTGTGCTCATGGTCCAGCGTTGGTTTAAGCTAAACGTCGCACTTATCGCAGGACTTATCTTTATCAGCTCAGCAGCTTTTCTGACGCTTGCACGCACCGGGACACCGATGATAATGACGACGTTTTGGTTGTCAATTATCCTCTTGGCAGCGACAAATATTTTGCATCCAGAGAGCAGAAGTCGTCTGTGGGGGCCTGTACTCCTCGTTGCAGTTCCGCTCAGTCTCTATACGCCGCTGATGATATATCCTCTTATCGCGATTGGGATCGCAGGATTGTTGCACCCCCACGTGCGATTTATGGCTAGAAAAATGAAAAACCTGCATTATGTGCTTGCAGTGATAGTCATTATTACCTTATTGGGCCCACTTGTTGCGAGCATAGTAGCTGACCCCCAGCAGCTGTATCGCTTATTCGGTATTCCTGAGACAACACCGTCTATGCGCGAGATACTGACCAATCTCAGCGTGATTGCGACATCATTTTTTAGTATCGGTTCAACCCAAGTTGGTTTTATTCCGCAACCAATCTTTGGCGCTGCGTCGCTTATATTGATACTCCTTGGACTGATCAAAACGCTCGTTGATAGATATTCTGCTCGTTCATACATGTTGCTTCTATGGAGTCTATTTTTTATCCCGATAGCAATTCTCAACCCGAACGAACTACTCATATGCCTAATACCAGCCTACCTGTTCATGGCAATTGGCATAGAAACTCTCATCAGGGAATGGTACAAGCTGTTTCCGCTCAACCCGTACGCACGAATGGCCGGACTCATACCGTTGACGGTACTACTTGGTGGCATTATCGTATCGAACAGTGCGCAGTATTTCTATGGTTATTTCTATGGCACACCAAAAGAACGATACTCCGAACAACTCCGCGCCACCAATGATTTCATAAAAAACACCCCGCAGGGGACAAAGATAACAGTCGTTACCATTAGCGGGCAGGCAGGTTTCTATGATTTATTACGCCGCGATCACGACAATGTCGCAATTTCGATAGCCGCCGCCAAAAGACCAGCCGGTGACGTCATCATACACCAAGGAGCGACCTATGCTCCTGGGGAATTCGGTGTACCTACACGGATTGTTGCGTCATACAAAAAAGCTTCAGACCAAGTTATCGCTCGTGAGTTCCGACAGTAGTCGAGACACAGTGATACTGGTATACTAAGTAGTAATAGATAAAACGCGAGTCCACGGAGGAACCATGCTTGACCAAGCGAAAATGATTATGAAATTGAAAAAAGCTCAAAAAGAGCTTGCGAATGAAATTGTTGACGGCGCCGCAGGTGATGGTGCGGTGGTTGTATCTGTCACGGGTGAATTGAAAATTAAGAAGGTAACAATCGATCCTGAGTATGTCGACCTTGACGATATAGGCGTCCTCGAGCGCTGGATAGAACAGGCAACACGTGAAGCAATGACGAAGGCCCAAGAAGTCGCAGCCGAAAAAATGAAACCCCTCATGGGCGGACTTGGCAACCTAGGGCTCTAATGCTTCCGAAGGCACTTCAGCATCTTATAGACGCAATTGGCGTACTGCCTGGCGTGGGGCCGCGGACTGCTGAGCGGTATGCGTATTTCCTATTAAAAACACATGACAAGAACCGTCACGACCTCGCTGATGCTATCGAGCACATCACATCACAGGTCAAAGTGTGCCCTATCACATTTAGCCTCATCGATGCTGATGTGGATGTATCGCCGCTGTATGAGGACCCCTCACGTGACAAATCACTCATTGCAGTTGTTGAGGATCCATTCGACGTGATAGCCATAGAGAAAACAGGTCTATTCAAAGGTACCTACCATGTTCTTGGCGGCGTTATCAGTCCAATCGACGGGGTGGGGCCGGATTCACTGCACATACCTGAACTCATCGATCGTATCGAGAAAGATTCTGTCGCAGAAATTATTCTTGCAACAAATGCATCCGTAGAAGGCGAATCAACTGCGCTGTTCTTGCAAAAGAGCATACAGGACGCATCGAACAGCGTAAAAGTCTCTCGCCTCGCCAGAGGCATCCCTGTCGGCATTGATCTCGAATACGCAGACCAGATCACACTTTCTCATGCCCTCGAAGGCCGTCAATCACTCTAAATCTGCTACAATAAGAGCCAGATGTACGAGACTGCTTCAACCCTGCTAAGCGAGTCATCTCGAATTGTCATTATCCAGCCAGAAAACCCTGACGCTGACAGCCTCGGTTCGGCGGTCGCGTTAGAAGAAATTTTAGGTGGATTAGGCAAAGAGGTGTCTTTGTTTTGTGCAATTAGCATGCCAAAATATCTGCGGTATATCGAAGGATGGTCCCGAGTAGAAAATGACTGGAGTGGCCACTACGACGGAGCAATTATTGTTGATACAAGCGCCGAAACGCTGCTGATGAATGCACTGACCATACCTGGAGTCCGACACTTTCTCGATACTCATCCCGTCGTGGTTCTTGACCACCATATCGAGGGAGATGAAGGTGCCAATGACTTGCCATTCCCTCACACGCTCGTCATGGAGCCAGAGGCTGCGGCGACGTCTGAAGTTATTTATTCACTTGCGCATTCAGCGGGATGGACAATCCCGGAGCAAGCGGCTCGCGCTATGCTCGCATCAATCCTTGGAGATACTCTAGGACTTAGTACGCAAAACGTGACGACACGAACAATTCAGACGGTACAGGCACTTATGGAATTAGGTGCCCATCCTGCAGATATAGAACAAAAACGTCGAGAATACATGAAAAAACCTGCCGATATATTGTCATATAAAGGTGAGTTGATTCACAGAATTGAATACCACCAGGACGGCAGGCTCGCGACGGTGCATATCCCTTGGGAAGATATCGAAATGTATTCAGACAGGTACAACCCTAGTGTATTAGTGCTTGATGAAATGCGCCTCGTAGAAGGTGTTGAAGTTGCAATTGCCATCAAAACATACCCAGACGGTAAGTTGACTGGGAAAATCCGAGGAAACCTGCCCATCTGCGACAAGATAGCTGGGTATTTCGGCGGTGGTGGGCATGCTTATTCGGCAGGTTTTAAGATTTACGAAAATTACGAGACCGCATTGGCAGAAATTGTAAAAGCATTTAGCGATGTCTCGGAAAAGGAAGCAGATGAGACTCTATAATACCCCTCACCGCGCACTCGAAGAGTTTGTACCTATCAACAACTCTGGGGTCACATTATACACCTGCGGCCCTACGGTCTATTCAGAGCCCCATATCGGCAATTGGATTTCTTTTTTGCGATGGGATTTATTGGTACGAGTACTGCAGCAAAATGACTATACGCTACACCGAGTCATGAACATTACTGACGTTGGCCACCTCACGAGCGACCAAGACGAAGGTGAAGACAAAATCCAAAAGGGCGCACGACAAGAGGGAATCTCTGAGTGGGAAGTGGCCGAGAAATACACTAAGGCGTTTCTGGAAGGCATGCTGGCACTTGGAATGATTATGCCAGAGCACATCACCAAGGCCACAGAGCACATCGACATACAGATTGAGCTGCTGAAGAAAATTGAATCGCGTGGGCATACCTATATGCTCGAAGACGGACTATATTTCGACACAAGCACATTTCCCAAGTACGCAGAGTTCGCAAAGCTTGATCTATCCAACATCAAGGCCGGCGCGAGAGTGGCCTTCAACACCGAGAAGCGAAATGCGAGCGATTTTGTACTCTGGAGACTGACCCCACAGGATCAACACCGTGCTATGGAGTGGGAGAGTCCATGGGGCAAAGGGATTCCTGGATGGCATCTAGAGTGCTCAGCGATGGCGCTACACTACCTTGGCGAGACTATTGATATTCATACTGGAGGCGTCGATCATATTCCGGTCCATCACACCAATGAAATAGCTCAGAGCGAATCAGCAACTGGGCAACCTTTTGTGAAGTATTGGCTACATAATGCCCATTTGTTATCTGACGGGACAAAGCTCTCCAAAAGCCTGCAAAATAGCTACACTCTGAAAGATATCGATGCACGGGGCTATTTACCGATGGATCTGCGGATGTTTGCCCTGCAAAGTCATTATCGAACCGAAACGAACTTCTCATGGCAAAATCTTGAAGCAGCACATAATCGTCTCATGAGCTGGCGCAGAGCCGCATGCCTAAGATGGCAACTAGATGATATCTGTCGCTCTTTTGATGAAGGAACGGGTAACAACACGATTGCAATGGGTATCCAGCAGGCAAATGAAGCATTACAAGACGATCTCAACAGCCCTGAGGCGCTTGTGGCGATAGAGCAAATCTTTGAGCAAGTACATACTGCAGTATCGGAGCACAAAAAAGTTGATAGCCGACAGTTCGGCGACCTGATAGACTGGGTAGACAACAATCTCGGCTTACATCTCGCAGGACACACGCCAAACATCTCTGCCGAATCCCGCACGCGCATCACGGAAAGAGCTGATGCAAAATCACACGGTGATTACGAACGCGCAGATGCTATCCGCGCACAACTCGAACAAGAATCAATCTACCTCGACGACACGCCATACGGAACAATTTGGTACAGCACACAGTAAGCTTTATTGGCTCAAGAGCATGGCTATAAGACTTAACGAATTTTTTCTACAAGTTTACTGAGCGACGATCCGCCGCGTTTTTGAGTACGAGCAACTTCTGCATGCTCCAAGTAATCGACGAGCAGTACTCGTATGCAACCTGCGATTGGGATAGAGATAATACCGCCAATAAATCCAAACAACGAGACACCGATTGCGATGGCAATAAGCACTGCCAGCGCCGAAAGCTCGACTTGTTTTGATTGTACGACTGGAGATATGAAGTTATTCTCTACTTGTTGATACACAATAAAGAACACCAGGAAGATAATCGCTGCGGTCACATCGTTGAGCAACAATAGTAATGTAACCAAGGTTGCACCAATGGTTGCACCGACCATAGGAATAAGCCCCGTGATGAATATGATTGAGGCAAGAGGAAATGCGAGATTTGCCGGCAAATCAAATATCAAACTAAGTACTAGAACGAGACATAACGTCAGCGTTGCTGCAATCAGTGCCACCAACATCTGACCGTTGACGTAGCCGACAACCACTCGATACATTTTTGAAACTACATTTCGATGACGGTTCAACAACTTCGGATCATGATACAGTCCCCAAATTTTTTCCAGCCATGATGGTCCTTCGATTAGTAATAGGAACGTAAAGACTAAGACCAAGATCAACGTCAGCACGCCGTTAAACAGCGTCGCGATGCCTTCGACAAACATCCTTCCCAAATCATTGGCGATACTCGCAGCTTGCGATTTTGCGTCCTCTATGCTCTGATCAAATTGGTTTTCGAGCCCAAAACGCGCCACGAAATCATCGACATAGAACCGCTGACTCGTCACGGTATCGATAAGTGACGGCAATGTCGTCGCAAATTTTGCAGATTGCTCAAAAAATGGCGGGGTAATGAGAAATAGCAAAAAACCAATCACACTCAGGACCGTGACATACGAAATTGCAGTGCCCGCAATTCGTGAACGACCAGGCAGCTTGCCGGCAATAAAATTCACCGAAGGGTTGAGCGCGAGCGCGAGAAATACTGAAATACCGATGATGGTCAGAGGGTATTGCGCCTTCATTATCAGATACGCCGTAAAGACAAATGCAAAGATGACTATCGCAAGTCTCAAAAACGTTTTTGTCTCAACTTCAATCTTCAATGACATACTACTAGAAGTATGCCCCAGTCAGCGCTATATTGCAATAATGCTATGAGTTATACAGCAAGACCGTGAGCGCAAGAATACTGAGAGCACTTAATGCTCCTATAGCGAGTGACACGACATGATGATGTGAATCGTGGGGTTGTTTATTCATACTATAAGTATAGTTACCATGAGCATCTTGTAAATGGCAAGCGTCTAAGGCATGATAGGTACATGGATCTTTCAAAAGAGCTTATGCCTCTCGTCCAAGGAGAGGTCATCGACGACGATGCCAGTCTCGAGGCTTTTTCTCATGACGCGAGTTTATTTGAACTACGACCGCAAATAATAGTTGCACCTCGAGACAGTGCTGATATTGAAGCCATCGTCAAATACGTCGCGGCGAAAAAAAAGCAGAATCCCGATCTATCAATCACCGCACGCTCAGCTGGTACCGATATGTCTGGCGGCGCAGTCAACACATCGATTATTCTCGATATGACTGCTCATTTTTCGGTCATTACAGAGGTATCAGCGACATTCGCAACCGTGCAACCAGGAGTCTACTTCCGTGATTTTGATGTCCAAACAAACAAGCTCAATGTCATGTTCCCATCCTATCCAGCCAGCAAAGACCTCTGTACGATAGGTGGCATGATAGCCAATAACGCCGGTGGCGAAAAAAGCCTCCAGTATGGCAAAACGGCAAACTATGTCACTGAGCTGCAAGTGGTACTCGCCGACGGCAATGAATATACCATCCGTCCGCTGACCAAAGCCGAACTCGTCCGCAAAATGTCTCAGGATGATTATGAAGCGCAGTTATACAAGCATATGTTCCATCTCCTAGAAACCAATTACGACAAATTACAACTCGCCAAGCCTCGAGTCTCAAAAGATTCTACCGGCTACCACCTATGGGATGTATGGAACCGAGAAACCGGGATGTTTGATCTCACGCAGCTATTTGTTGGCTCACAAGGTACGCTCGGGATAATCACCAATGCAACCGTACGACTCGTGGACAGACCAGCCCATTCAGGCGTGCTGGTGTGCTTCATGAAAGATATCAGTTCTCTCGGCGATGTGGTGACAACCGTTCTTTCGCACAAACCCGCGACATTTGAAAGCTTTGATGATAATACATTGTGGCTGAGCTTCAAGTTTTTCTTCAGCTTTGTCAAAAAACTAGGATTTCGACTGTGGTTCAAAACAGCATTGCAATTGATACCTGACGCGCTAGCTTTGTTCAAGGGCATCCCCAAACTCGTGCTCATGATCGAGTTTACCGGATCGTCCGTGCACGAAGTGGAGCAAAAAATCGTCGCAATGGAACGCGAACTCAAGCAGTTTAATATGCTATATATGGAGCGAGATGAGACGGAAGAAAAATCAAACAAGTTTTGGTTGATGCGTCGAGAAAGTTTCAATTTGCTGCGACAAAAGGTCAAAGATAAACATACCGCACCATTTATCGACGATCTTGTGATACCGCCCGCAAAACTACCAGAGACCTGGCCACACCTTCGAGAAATTATCAAGAAATATGAGCTCACGGCGACCATCGCAGGCCACATGGGGGATGGTAATTTTCATATTATCCCACTCATGAACATTGAGCTAGAAAAAGAACGCGCTAAGTTCAAGCCGGCTATGACGGAGATAAACGAGCTCGTCCTCCAGGCCGGAGGTAGCCTGAGCGGAGAGCACAATGACGGTATGATTCGTGGCCCATGGCTCGAACGAATGTACGGGCAAGAAATATACGGGCTCATGAAGCAAACAAAAACAATTTTTGATCCACAGAATATATTCAATCCACACAAGAAGACAGATGCATCATGGGATTTCAGTTTCAATAATATCCGTAAAAAATTTTAGCGTATACTAGTACTATGTCTCCACGTAGTTGCATCATCCACACCGACGCTATCACAAAGAAATTTGGCACGACAGAAGCACTCTCTGGCGTCTCGCTTGGTGTTTCGCCGGGAGAGATCGTTGGGTTCGTTGGACCAAATGGCGCCGGTAAAACGACAACCATTTCTATATTGCTAGGGTTCTTGCGCCCATCTAGCGGGACCGTACAGCTTTTTGGAGAGAAAGTAACCCCCGAAAACGCACACACGTTCCACCAGCGAGTTGGTTATGCAGCCGGTGATATGGCACTACTAGAAAACCTCAATGGTGCACAGTTTTTGTCACACATGGGCCACCTCACACGTCTACACAAAACTTTCCAAAAAGAACTTATCGAAAAGTTTGAGCCTGTGCTCAACAAACCGCTCAAGACATTATCTCGTGGCAACAAGCAAAAAATCGCCCTGATAGCAGCGCTACAGCATCAACCAAAGCTGCTGATTCTAGACGAACCCACATCTGGTCTTGATCCATTCATGCAAGAGATTTTTTTTGATACAATTCGCGCCCAGGTCAAGGATGGTGTGACTGTATTTATGTCGTCTCATATTTTGAGTGAAGTTGCCGAGGTGTGCTCGCGAGTCGTCTTCATGAAGCAGGGGAGTATCATTTACGACGAATCGATCAAATCTATTGAACAACAAGCTGGTAAAGAAGTCCGTATCAGAGCGGATAAATCAACTCTTCTTAACCTAATTCGTAACAGGCCATCAGGGTTGGGAAAACCACATACTCATTCCGATGGCTCTGTCACATTTTTGTACAAAGGCACGACGACGCGTCTTTTGAAATGGCTTGCAACCCAAAAGATCAAGGACGTTGATATAAAAGAGCGAGATCTCGATAGTATATTCCACTCTATGTATGAAACAGGAGCGAGCAAACGATGATGCGGTCAATTTTTTTGCGAACATTATACGATAAGCGCTGGTTTATTTTAGGGTGGTCGCTCGCAATGTCAGCCACAGCCGGACTTATGGTCGCCATGTACCCCGCATTCAAAGAAGGCATGGAAGAAATCATTGCAACTATGCCAGCGCAATTTCAAGGACTTGCCGGTGATGCGTCTAGCTTTGGCTCAATGGAAACATACCTTGCGTCACAATTATTCGACATTCGGGTGCCGCTGCTTCTTATGATTGCTGCGGCCGTCATGGCGGTGGGCCTTACAGTAACGCCAGAAGAGAAAGGCCACCTGCGGACAATCCTCTCGGGCAGATTCTCCCGCACGAGCCTGTACATCCAAACATGGTATGCAGCGCTTATGATGGTGATTGCGATTGTCGCGAGCATGGCACTCGTCACCATACTATCAGTACTCGCCATCGGTGATCCCGTGCCGTGGCGAACGCTACTTACGCTCGGTATCATGACCGTCGCATTTATCATGATGACGTTCACTATCGTATATGCACTAGGGGCAGCCACGGGTTCTCGTATGCTCACCTTAGGCATCGGTCTGATGATAATTATTGCATCATTTATCCTTGATATCGGCGCAGCAGTTGACTGGCTAGATTCTGTCCAGGTCCTATCATTATTGAGTTATTTTGATGCCGCAATGGTTCCCGCAGATGGCGTAGACATAGTTGATCAATTAGTCGTTCTGTCAATTACACTTGTCAGCTTTGTCATCGGGCTCGTGTTGTTCAGGCGTCGTGATATCGGGTAATTATAGGTTAGTGACTAGGATAACGCTTCTGTATTTATATCGGTGACTATAGTATGCTACAGAGAGTGGGTGCCACAAAATATCCAAAAGAATTAGTAGTTTCGTCAATTGCGACACTGATTGTAGTATTCGCTATCATTCTTTACTTTTCATCACTGCTAGCTCGAACGTACATGCAAGATGCCTTCAACTCGGTGTTCAAAATAGTCATTACCGATCGGCAGCTAGGAAAAATTTCGCAAATATACTCAAATGTTCCGTATTGCAACACAGCCTCACCGCGTCAAACACTTGACTTGTATATACCGAAGCGGGCCGTAGACCAGCCACAAGACCCTATGCCTCTAGTAGTATTCATCCACGGCGGAGGCTGGCGGTCTGGCGATAAGTCAAATGATATTGTGGCGTCATATGGCAATGATTTTTTGCTTGCAGGCTATGCAGTCGCAACGCTCAATTACCGGCTGTATCCCGAAGTCTCATACCCAGAGCCCAATGAAGATATCGCGTGCTCACTGCGATTTCTTGCATCAAATTCACACACGTACCAACTCAGCAATTCTGGCTGGGTGCTCTTTGGCGATAGTGCAGGGGCTCAACTCGCGGCATATGCAATGAGTGATAATACTATCAACCAACCAATTGACTATTTCGTAGGTTTCTATGGCCCATACGACCTGGTGGCTCATATATCTGCAGACCGAGGCGATATCGACGCCTGGAATTACACTAACCAAGGCCGCAGTGCCCGCGCCGCCAGCCCGATGTACCGGGAGCAAAAATCCGACGCAACGTATCTCCTATTTCATGGCGAAAAAGACCAAATCGTCGACATATCGCAATCAGCACGATATGCAGAAGTACTACGTAGAGCCGGGGCCAACGTCCAATATACACGTGTCAAACACGCAGGGCACTATTTCAGCCCGCGATCTGCGCCCTCTGCCGCAGGAATAAGCCAGATTATATCACTGTCTGTAAACGAGTAGTAATTATCTTAACTAGACCAATACCGGTCAGATATATGCATCGCTGTGTCTTGCGCGATTGGATCTATCCATTTATTACCTCGGCTGATCCGGTCAGACACATCATCGTTAGTGACTATCGCACGTTTTTTTTGCATGTCGGCAATAAATCCAGAGACATTCACAGCGACTGCCTCTTTAAATTGTTTTGTAACGCGTTCACCATTTTTTACAGCGTCCGCCATGTCTGTTAGTTCTTTATCATCCACATATGATTCACCGCGCAGATTGTGCCCTAAAAACAGTAAGTTATCAACGGCAACCGTTAGATCTTCCCCGGGTTCAGAAGCAGTAACAGCACGCATGACTTTCCGTGACGCTTCTGATGGACTATTATCCAAATAGATAGCTCCACCTGGTATACTTTTGCTCATTTTACGACCTGAGCCGTCTAAAGACAGCACATTGATTGGTTCAATCTCTCTATTATGTGGTTCTGGCAGCTCGCCGGCATATTCACTGTTAAAGCGCCTAATTAACACGTTGGTCAGCTCAAGGTGTCCTTTCTGGTCCTTGCCAGTAGGCACTTCAGCTGGTCTTGCGAGCACGATATCCGAAGCCATGAGTACAGGATACATGGCAAGCCCAACGGACGCGGTTTCGGGGTTGTCTGATGTACGAATTTTATCTTTTAATGTCGGTTGGCGCAAAAGCTCACTTACGCGTACTAGCCCCCTTAGAGAGAGCTCCGTTTTCATGACGAGACTCTCAAGTGATTGCTGGCTGTAGATTTCGCCACTAACCCCGCAGGCAATTAAAGTTCTTGTTAATTCAAGTGAGTGTTTACGAACTTCAGAAGGACGATCAGTAGTAGCAGCATGTAATTCGGCTAAAAAAACCGCGCTTGAATCATTAGGGTAAGTTCGCTCCCTATCAATAATAGGCTGTACTGCTCCTAAATAATTCGCTACTGTTAAATCAGCAGTGGGGCGTATTCCGGTAAATGTATCGATGGCATGCTTCATATTATATTATTATAGCACACATTTACTTCTTTTGCAATATGCTGGTTCTCTTCGAGAATAAAACCCTATCTACGGTTTCGGGTGTGATATTACGACGCATCCCCAGCGCTAATGCTGGTAGCTGGCTAACGTAAAGTTCAGAAACTCTATCTTGTGTTACAGTACCCATTTCGATCAGGTGCCGTAAATAGGCGACAGGGACTCTCGGGATTGGCCTTACGGCAAGCTTTGGTAACTCCTCTGAAGTGCTCCCAAGGAATGCAGTCAGTTGAGGAATATTTTTATGCGCAGAGCTCAGACCTGCAACCACAGTCACTGAAGTATTATTAAAAGACTGTGCGGCATATAAAGCTAATAGACCTATACCAATTTTTGGATCAATAACATGCCCCGGTAGCCCTATCTGCTCAAGCCCAACACCCATAAACCTACGCTTGTTTACTAAAAATTGAATACCCGCCATGTCACGAGGCTGTGTATGCGTAATATCTGCGGCACGTTTTTCGCTATCTTCTGTAAAAGTAGCTATTAATGACTTTTCTTCGGTAATTGAAAAACGATTTTGACCACAACGAGCACACACGTTATCTACGGGAGCATCAGCGAGCGCGACACCAATACTACACGTATCACATTTAATGACATTTTTATCTTCTAGTTGAAGCACGTTCTTATCAAGTAATTCATTCACTGTATTTTGAGCCCATTTACAGAAATCAGGGTCGGTGTCGGTAAGAATACATCTTTTTGGAGTCCCGGCAAGATAGGATGGCGCCGCATATTTATCTTTGATCCTTGTAGCCATCATCTGCTGGTATTCAGCTTGATTTAAGTTACGTTCTTCTGAAGCAATGACATTGTTCCACAAATCTGCTGAAATCAAGTCGTTTTTTTTGCGCGAGCCACCTTGTTACAATCAGTGGAAATATTCTCCCTTCGAGTGGCTGAGGTACAAATTCACGATTTTGCGTTGGGGCGTTAACGTATAATTCTGACATCGCTATTACTAGTCACCTTAATTTGATCGAGAGATTCGATACTTTTCCAGTTATTTTTTTTATGCATAGTTTCGGAATATTTTCCACCGGGTCTGCATAGTAAAATGCGCTGAAGATCATCCTTTGAATCTATGAACTCATTTGGGTTGTCATCAATCCAAAGTACCGCATGCCCCAAACTCTTGTGAGTACGCTTTGGCATATCTGTGATTATTGGAGAATACGCATGACATTCTGAGTTGAAAATTTTATACTTCTGGAATTCAGTATCACCGTAAGAAAATATACTTACTGGCATTTTTAGACTATCGCATCTAGCAAGGAATGTTTTTGCGTCCTCATACACAAAATCTGGCACATGTCGTGACAGCCTGATCATGAAAGCAGTTAATGCTTCTCCTTTTATTAATTCGTTCTGTTCTATTAAACTAAATATGTTCATAACGGTGTGCTGTTGCTGATATGCTTTATACATATTTCGCCAGCTGTCCTAGGATACAAGAACCGGCAAAGAGTTGCGAACAAACTCATAAAACCTGTCGCTATCAAAAATTGTCCTATCGAAGTCAACCAGAATCATTACTACTCTTCTACTTTCGATATGAATTTTTTCCAGATTACACCCTCAGGGTCTAGACTGGAAGCTGTTCTTTCTGCTTTATCAAAATAATAATCCGAAAAACAGTAATCATTGCCATGTTCAATTGCACCATACGACCAGAAACGCGCGACAAGACGGAGTGTGTGCTTATATAATTCTTCTTTACTCAAAGGTTTTTGCTGTTTAGTAGACACCGATCTGTGTATATTTACGTAGTGTAATGAAAGAATTCCTATTGCTTTATTTAGGCCTATGGTTTTTATAAATTTTATTAGATATGATCTGTACCAAGGGCAAACGGTTAGGTACCGTTGAATATACTCGCGAGTAATATGTAATGGTTCCGCTTGAGCTTCAAGTGGTTCATTCGACAGTTTGGACATGAATATAGATATACTTTTATACATCCTCATAAGCGATTTATTGTCGCATCCGTATACTATGAACGGACTAAGCAGTTTTCCGGTAAAATAGCCGCCGAATTTTTGCTCAATACCGTCCAAAATAAGGTCATTTTCAGCTATAACATATACAGTAACGGGCCTGCCTTGGTAAGACTCTTGCACTCTGCGAGGATGTGAAAGGCCTACCGACTTTTGTACCAGTAGAATATCTATATCACTTGTAGGCGTAAGTCCATTTATTGCCACACTGCCATACACAATCCAATAGGAATGCTCATCCACAAATAACTGACCGCTCATAATTAGGTAATCGATTAATGAATTAATGTATACTTTTGTATCTAGCTTTAGATGTTTAAAAAAAACAGTATTATTCATGATTGCACTCTAATAAACATTCGTCTTGGTTGTAGTAAACTTCTAGGGCTTTAGCGATGTGGTAGGGTAGGTGGTTTTCGCGATGCCAAATGCTCAAAAATCGGGTTTCTCCTATAATTAATAGAGCAAGAAACTTCTTAAATTGCTTACAAGATAGACCATCGCTCAACAAGTTAAACCGTTTATCAATCTCACCGATGGTACTTAGAGCTATCAGTTTATTCTCTTCATCAGCTGCAAGTTCGTAGTTGATAATAATCTCACTATTTACATATTTTAAAGTAGGTCTTGAAGAAAATTTTACTGTCCTGGTAAGCCACCAACCGACAAGATGGGCCGACATCATTCTCCAGTCATGATTAGTCGCCGACCACTCCCAGTCAATAAGTTGCCAATGAAGCGTATCTTGATTCACAATTATATTACTTGGTTGAGGATCCCCATGACAAGTAACTGTAAATTTAGGCTCATCATATTCTTTCAGTTCTGACAGGAGTGTGCTCAGTGGCGGATATAACTTTCCATTTACCCGAACGGGGGCAGACAATACATAACTGAGGTTTAGTGATAATTTATCAAAAAATTTATGTAGATATTCTTCGATACGTTCGAAACGTAATGTATAATCGCGTGCATATGTAGTGTTCAAATCGACTGGCTGCCTACTCTTGTCCCACATATTTAGAATTTTATTTAGCATATCATTCCATACACTGAAGATATCTTGCGATGACATGTTTCTTAAAAGTATCTGTTGGTGGAGGCTATTCTGTCCAATGCACTCATAAATCATGTACTGTTTATTATTGTGACATCCACGCCAGAAAATGCGTGCAACATTAGTCTTGAGGTAAGGAATAATGACATCCCGCTTTGTCGCTTCAAGTAATAAATCCGGGCGATAGCCGTGCGATATAGTGCTTTGCTTTATTGCGATAAGTTGATTATTATTGCAATAAAGATACACACGACTCTGAGAGCTACCTGGATCAGAAATCATTTGTAGCTTAACGCTGTTAGCGGGTATATATAATTCTTTCTGTAGCAGGTATGTTATATCGGAATGTGACTGTAAATCCATTTATATATTATACTGTATTGTGGTATTATGGTCAACTATATTTTACTTATATTTCTATATATATTTATTCCATCGATACTCTCTTTCGAACTTATGTGATTGAAACCCGTAGTTGCCATACATAATGACGGTCATAATCCGACAAATATTTGTACCCCGGAAGGAGCTTCTCGAATCCCAATCACTTCATCAATAGAAAAATCCGCATACCACAACGGCATACGGATATTTCTATGGCTCCCTTGTACGCCGAAATTCGAACCTATTTCGAGCAAAATGGCTGAAGCTCAGCCCCGACGCCTGCGGGCGCACGCGCCCGCTCACCCCACCATAAAAACCCCTTGCCTTATTTTTTGAATTTCCCCCGCCGAGATTTCTTTTTTAGTTGTAAAGGGTGTTTTCTGGTGGTTCGACTACTGTGCAAGCAGTAGAGGCGTTGAGGCTTCGCCCAGGCGGCAAAGCCGACGCGCTACGCGCCCTCGACCCGCAAGCAATGCGACTAATGGTACATACAGCCTGGTATAATAAGAGAAGTATGAAGCTCCATTTATTCCTTGATGAGTCGGGTACGAGCGACCTGACCAATATCGACCCCAACTTCCCGATACTCGCCCTCACGGGCGTGCTGATTGCTGATGACGCCTACACGCAACTAAAGACACAAATTAACGCATTGAAAGCTAAGTATTTCCCCGGCAAGCAAGTCGTTCTGCATCGGCGCGACATGCGCAAATACGAGCGTGGGTTTGAGATATTCTTTGACGACAAAGTAAAAAGGAACTTCTACAACGACCTCAACAGAATCTTTACAGAGGCGGATTATACCCTCATATCTTCTGCCATCGACAAGAAAAAGCATATCGAGCAATACGGAAAACTAGCCGATGATCCATATGAAATCGCCCTGACGTTTATTATGGAGCGAGCGCTATTTGAGGCTGACGAGCGAGGCGCGACAAATACCCATGTCTATATCGAAAGTCGTGGCAAGCGTGAAGATAGAGTAATAACAAGTCGTTACAACCAAATTCTTTACAGAGGTTCACAAATAGACGCTGCGCGTTTCCAGCGATTGTTCGATACAGACGCAAGTCTACGGCGTAAAACAGACGGCGAAATAGGCATTGAGATTGCCGACCTTTGCGCCTATCCGATTGCGCGCTATATCTTGAATAATAGCGAGCCAAACCAAGCATTTGACGTCATAAAGCCAAAAATCCGTTCCAACGCACGCGGAGAAGTTATCGGTTACGGCATTAAAGTCTTCCCGCGCTAACAGAGGCGAAATGAAAAATAAAAAGCATCACGGAGTGATGCCTCTTATCGACTGGGGACGCCCCAATCCTTACCTACAATATAGCATTGAGCGGCCGCTTATGTCAATACGAGCGGCCGCTTTGTTTGTTTTAGATATTATCTACAATATCTACATCAACAACGTCAGAAAAAATCATCAGCTCCGAGCCAACCTTTGAATTGTGATGAGCAGAGTATTTAAGGTCAAAAGTCCTGTATTGCCTATCCGGGTAAAGGTCAAGGATATCTTTTTCATTGTCATAGCTTAAAAGCCATTTTGCCTTGCTATGCTTGTTAAGTGAATTTGCGAGCTTTTGGTGGTCTTTTAGCTTGAAGGCATTCAAGTAAAGGTCTGCACCTTTCACAAAGTATGGCGGGTCAACGTAGAAGAAACTCTTTGGGTCTTTTGCATATCGTTCGATGACGTCTGCGCCGTCCTCGTTGAGTACAGTAATTCTATCGCCGTAAAGTCCGATGAGTTTAATTTTCTCGATAAGATTTTGCTTGTTGTACCGCGCGTCAATTTTCCATTCACCGAGTTGCTGCTTGCCGCCAATCGGCCCCGCGTTCAAAATGCCAGAGCGATTAGTCCGATTTAGGAAGAAAGTCGCAAAGCCGAGCGAAAGCCTATCGGACGTATCGGCCGCTTTATAAACTTTTTTTTGTCGCTCCCACTCCTCAACAGTTATAGGCGTGTTTAATACTCGCTTAATAAACTCTGCGTTATGTTCTTTTATGGCAAGCCAAAACGAATATATAGCAGGGTCATAGTCATTGATAACAATGTAGTTCACTTTTTCCAGCAATAATAGCGATACGGCCGCGCCTGCACCGCCTGCATATGGTTCGATATACGTAATATCTTGCCACTCATGCTTTTTGATGACAGTATCAAAGAAAGCAAAGAGAGATGTCTTGCCGCCCGGATAGCGCAAAGGGGTGAATAGGTGCTTTCTATATGTTTTCGCTTGTATCATTTTTATTTTTTTGATGTGTTTTGGATACTATAGCACCTATTATAATGGACATTGCTGTAGTTTGCTCAAAATTGGCCGAATTAGTGTAGTTGTGTGCACCAGACTGTAAGAGTTGTATTAGCTTTTGGTCGCTATCGACACTGTTATTTGAAAGTGTAGTTTTCTGGTCTTGCGTTAGGGTCTTTTTGGCGTCCGCGTAGTTATTACTGACGTATGTATTGATACCGTCGCTATTCGCGGCCGACTCAACTAGCAATCGCAAAGACATTCTTATTAAAGCAGGGAATGTCGTAGAAAGTGTATCTTTTTCCTGTATGTAGTAATCGTGCAGAGATAAAATATCTCTATAAATATCGTTAACTTCTCCGTTTGCGAGCGATGGCATGTTATCGAGGAAGAAAGTCGGCGTTTTCTTCTTTGTACGCGGTGTCTTTCTTTGCTTCGGAGTATCGTCTGTATGCTCATCTTGCACAGATTCGATGCTCAATGGCTCAAGTGAATTATTGTCGGACGCTGACTTTAGTGGCGTATCTGAGAAATTAGCTGCTAATGGCTGTTTCAGTAGTCCGCGATTATTTCTTGTAGATATTTTTTTACTTTCAATAAGGCTGCGGATATTTTCGAGTAATTGTAGGCTTTCTTCAGTCGAGTATGGCGTTTCAATCTCCCCTGTATCACTTATAAGAAAGCCTATTTCTCGCAAGTTCTTGGCATTTAGCACTTCGTCTTTTACAAAGAGCTTGTTCATTGACTTATGGTTGGCGATATACCCGCCAGTTTGCTCGTTCAGCCTTACAAATAGCGATTTATCTTTACCCCTATGCTTATAGGCAAAGTAGTCGCGCTCTAGTTGACCCCATGAGCCGTTAGTGCTGTGCTTGCGCTCTATGTTCGTCAAGGCAGTTTCTTGGTCGCATACGTTGCAAGGTATTTCTGTTAAATCTTTCAACTCCTGCGGTTCATAACCCAGGGGTAGGCGTCCAGACACCTCCGAGTATAGTTGGGGATTCTGTAGATATTTCAGAACGGCAACGCGCCTATTGCCGTCATATACCACAGGCTTATCATCAATGTAAACGACAGTTGGTAGCTCGCTGAGGTCGTAGTGCGCACCCATTTCGGTTACAAGTTTGTCCAAGTTCCATGCTTTTGGATTTTCATCAATGGCATGTTTAATAATGTCTAGGTCTGTTGCATTCGTATCAATGGGGTCACGTGGGTTCTCTGTCCATAGACACAAGTCGTTTACTTTGATGTTTTGAATATTCTGAACGGCCGCCACTCTAGCTCCTATCTATAGTCATTGCCCACTTGCTAATAATCTTGAGTTTATTATACCACTTTTGCCCCTGTCGATGTATTCCGCTTTGTTCCGTTGTGCGATATAATAAAGAGGCTTAGACCTTAATAACTTTTAACGCCTGAAAACACATTCTTTTGTTTGTGGACTTGCACATAAAAAAGCAGCCACGGACAAACCTGTGCAAGCAGGCGTTAAAGGTCTAAGCAACCCGTTCGTGGTTGCTTCTTTTGTTGTTGCAGCTACTTGCGGCTTAAAGCATATCGCAGGGGAAGCATGGCAAAAAAGACAATCACTTTTATCGACTTATTCGCTGGCATTGGCGGCTTTCATCTCGCCTTTCATAATCTTGGAGCAAAGTGTGTTTTTGTGAGTGAATGGGACAAGGCGGCACGAGAAACCTACAAAAAGAACTTTGAGAAAATACAACCAGAACTATTTACACCTGAAACTATCGACCAAACATTTACTGGCGATATTACGGCGGTACTACCAAAGAGTATTCCAGATTTTGACATTATTACTGGTGGCTTTCCATGCCAGCCATTCTCGCAAGCAGGACTGAAAAGGGGTTTTAGCGAAACTCGTGGCACACTCTTTTTTGACATCGCAAATATCATTAAAGAGAAGCAACCAAGTGCATTTTTCCTCGAAAATGTCCGAGGACTGCTAACGCATGACGGCGGACGAACATTTGCAACAATCCAGCGAATATTGACCGAAGATTTGGGCTATAGTTTCTTTTATAAAGTAATCAAAGCTTCTGATTATGGCGTGCCGCAACATCGCCCACGACTATTTATGGTCGGCTTTAAGGACAAAAGTATAGAGTTTGAGTTTCCAGAGCCAGTCAAACTCACCATGACAATGGACGATGTGTTTGACGGTAAGGTAAATAAAACAGTTGGCTACACTTTACGTGTCGGTGGTCGGGGTTCTGGGATTGGCGACCGACGCAATTGGGATACGTATTTGGTTGACGGCGAAGTGCGTCGACTATCACCAAAAGAAGGTTTGCGTATGCAAGGTTTTCCCGACGACTTTGAGTTCCCCGTGTCTGAAACGCAAGCCATGAAGCAACTCGGCAACTCGGTTGCTGTGCCTGCTATACAGGCTACTGCCAATGAAATAATGAAGAGGCTGAAATAGTGGACACCTACACCCTGACGGCAAACAAAGGCGAATGGTCGGAGCTGTATGTGCTTTTCAAGCTCTTTAGCGAAAACAAAATCAAAGCGGCAGACATGAACTTGCAGCCGACAAATGACGAGTACACTTTTTTGCAGATATTCCGTGAAGATGTCGAGAACAGACCTTGTGTGTACGACCTTGAGCAAGACGGTATAGTGCGTATTTTGGCGGCAAATGGACAATTGGTTGACGCAGTAAGTACGCACCTACTGCCAGAAAAAGCCCAAAGAGTGTTTGAAACGATAAAATCAGCCAATACTAGCACTTTTGCATTGCCCGAGGCTGTTGCATTAATGAGTGAATACCACCTAGAGAAAATCAAAGCAAACTCTAGTATGAAATCAGACATCGAAGCGATTATCAAAGACAAGTTGATTGCGCAGAGTAAGCCTGTCGGATTTTCGATCAAATCACAAGTTGGTGGAGCTTCAACACTGCTCAATGCAAGCAGGCGTACAAACTTTATCTATAAAGTGCGAAACTTTAGCGGCAATCTTGATGAGATTAACAATATAGACAGTTCTCGAAAAATGCGAGATAGACTACAGGCAATCACCGAAGCAGGCGGCATTTTGGAATTTTCGCACATCGAAAGCACCGTATTTACTCGCAATATGCGTGTGATTGACAGTATCATGCCAGACATTCTCGCAAACATGCTTGTTGATTATTATTCAGGACAGGGCGTAACGATGACGCAGCTATGCGAGTTAAGCGGAGCGAAAGGCTTGCACGGTTTAGGTGTGACAGAAATTAACTACAAGGTAAAATCATTTTTGCGTGCAGTTGCACTTGGCATGGTGCCAAGTCGTGAGTGGAATACTCGACTTTCAACTTACGGTGGTTACATAATCGTGCGAGATGACGGTATGTTGCTTTGCTACCATTTGTACAACGATGATGATTTTAGAGATTATCTGTTCAATAGCACCAAGCTCGACACGCCAAGCACTTCTCGTCATGACTTTGGGTATCTTTACATGGAGGGTGGCGAGGTTCTTCTAAGGCTCAATTTGCAAGTTAGATTTCGGTAAATACGCTCCCGAGAC
>CAZIEB010000004.1:0-333 GCA_964538665.1 uncultured Candidatus Saccharibacteria bacterium | reverse complement strand
TCTGCGCACGCTGCCGACCAGATTGCCAATGCCTGGTGAGTTGCATCATCGAGCGTTCCGCCACGCTGGATGCGGACAAATCGAGGGTCGCGATTGCCGGTGTATGTTACTTTTCGCATGCGATGCCGTCATTGTCACGGTCGAGCTTTTGCTGGTAGCTCGGGTCGGAGCGGCGGATGTTGAAGACGCCGGATTCGAAAGCTTCGGTACAGTTTGCAAATTGGCGACCATTTGTGGCCTTGCTTTCGGTTTGGTTGGCGACTTTCTTTTTTGCTTCGTCGGTTGGAACGGCGGCCGGGTCGGTGTTGACGACCTTTTTTTCACCGTCTGCCT
>CAZIEB010000003.1:0-39912 GCA_964538665.1 uncultured Candidatus Saccharibacteria bacterium | reverse complement strand
TTTTGTGTTATTATAATAAGATATCACATCCGTGATTGTTCACGACAACCCGACCATCGAAAGGGGTGGTATGCTTGACCAGCAGGCCGCGAGAGCGCTACAGTGTCAGCTACCCGAACTACCCGACCGCCGAGCTCAACATCATCCCGGCGAACTATCAAGATGCAGTTGCGGGCGGCAAGGGTGTGCAGGCTTCAATCGCCTGGCATTACTTCAAAGCACTTGGCTACTCGCAACCACCCGCATGGGAGTGGCTCTACTTCCAGATCACACCGCTCAACCAGCCGGGTCGCCCGCCACGACACGCCAGACGCAAAGCTGTAGTAGTCTCGGAGACTTACGGCTGCACCTGCGAGTATGACTGTGCAGGTTGTGACCAGGAGCGCCACTACAGATGCCGCTTTGGCTGCAAGTATGGTCAGGTCGTCACCGAACTCTAGGCCTCCATGCACCGTCGCAGGCATATTGCCTCCGGTGTCACGGAGGCTTTATGCTATATGTGGATCTTTATTTTCGAGACTATCCCTTTACAACATGTAACCTCTATAATACACTAGTAAGTAATGCGATTCACCGTCAAACAATTCAATGAACGCTTCCCAACCGACGATGCATGCCTAGATTATATGTTCGAGCAAGCCTATGGCAACATGCCAGCCTGTCCAAAATGCGGTGTCGTTGAGCCTAGTTACTACCGCGTCCGTAGTCGCAAATGCTTCGAGTGTAAAGATTGTGGCAATCAAATACACCCTCTTGCTAACACAATCTTCCATAAGTCATCGACGTCACTGCGAGACTGGTTTTACGTTATCTACCTATTCTCTGTCGCGAAGAACGGCGTCTCGGCAAAAGAGATCGAACGGCATTTAGGTGTGACATATAAAACCGCCTGGCGTATCGCCAAGCAAGTTCGCTCGCTCATGATGCAAAGTAGCAACCCACTATCTGGTATTGCCGAAGTCGATGAAACCTACATTGGTGGCAAACACCGTCGTAATGGTATGTTCAGTAACAAGACGGCGGTTATCGGTATCGTCGAGAAGAAAAAGGACAGCGGACAGATTAAAGCTCTGGCAACAAGGCAAGCTAACGCAACAGTCGCTTTGCCGTTCTTACGTTCAAGCCTTGCGGATAACACCATTGTACATAGCGACGAGAGCCGGATTTATACGCGCGTGAAGCGCACTTTCAACCATGAGTTTGTTAATCATTCAAAACTAGAGTATGCGCGAGCTGGCGTCCATACAAATACTATCGAGGGGTTTTGGGGACAACTAAAACGCTCTATTGATGGGACGTATCACTGCGTGAGCCCGAAGTATCTTCAACTTTACGTGAACGAGTTTGTGTATCGGTATAATCATCGTCAGAATCCGGTGTTTCCGGTTCTGATCGCTGCGGCTGCCCGGCGCGTGAAATAGCTGCATCGAAAGCTTCTTGAGCTTTAGGATTCACCTGATCGGGCGGTAGAGTGTCGATGAAGGTTTGGCGTTCTTCGTCGGTTAGCGGTTTTTTCTTTGGTTGGGTCATAGGGGTATTATAGCGCGTTGGGTGTCATAAGGCTTAATCTGGACAGGTCGGCGTGATAATTGCTGAGGATCTAAGTACTATAAAAAGTTACCTACTGACACCCAACCTACTTCATAATATCTAATCTGTTAAACTAATAACATCGTCTCCCTTCCTTCCTATATAAATATAGGAGTAGGAGGGGTAGGCAGAAGAACATAGGTACATAGCCAATCCAATAAATTACATCTATAAAATCTAATAACCGTTAATGACTTACAAACTCTAAAATGCCAGACAATACTCAAATAACCAATAAACTCAGCACATCAGAACCAAAATACCGTAAAAAGTTAAACGAAGAACAAGTAGCAGTCCTACAATTGCTATGGAGATTCAGGTTTGCAAGTAGTGAGCAAATAGCTAGATACCAGCAAAAGCCGAATAGTAAAGCCGTACAGAAACGCCTGAAGATACTCGAAGACCAGAACCTCATTGCCAAGTGCTACGACAAGTCATATAAGCTCAAGGGTAAACCGGCAGCCTACTATTTAACTCCGCAAGGTGCCCGTATGCTTGAATTACTTCAGCCGCGTGAGTCCGACGAACCAATTAATATCAAGCGTCTCTACAAAGACAAGGACGCCAGCGAAGGCTTTATTGAACACTGTAAGAATGTACTGAGCATTTATCTGGCTCTCAAGGAGCTTCACCCAAATGGCAAGCTCTACTTTCTTACTAAAAGCCGACTAAGCTACGAAAAGTACGACTTTATGCCAAATCCACTACAGGACGCCTGCATTTGTATTAAGACCAGCAAAGAAGATCGGTATTTCTTCTTGGATATCTTTGAAGCCAGCCAACCATTCTTTGTACTGATCCGTGGAATCAAGAAGTACCTGGAGTATGCTGGTAGCGGCGAGTGGGCGCGATATGACGACGATGGCGCACTGCCGACGGTTTTACTAGTCGTCCAGAACAAGAGCGTGCACAAACGACTCAGGAAGCGCTTAGCCTACGAACTACGAGAAAGCTATGAAGAACTAACTTTTGCTACAACGAGGCTGGAGCATATCCTGAACTCTGATTACAAAGGCAAAGTTTGGCTTCCGATTGATGAATACGGGGATGATCCGGAGGAGCCGATACAACCTGTAGTACTCACGAAACTCCCATGGACGGATTAACGATGCTGACTATTGGCTTTTTTCTTAGCGCTCTACCCCGGGTACATCAGCTCTTGCCTCGCATCTCTATATATGTTACGATATTTTTCATTTGTGAAGTCAGGTAAAGAATGGTTAAAAAGCAAAGAAAAGAGATCATTTGATATATTGTTTTCTTCCGCCGCTTCAACCCTAGCGGCGCCCTTAGGTATGGCGGCACTAACAGCGGTCATGATCGAAAATCGCCACATGCCAATATTTCGGCAGGAAAGGGTTGGAAATCCTGAGAGTGAGCTTTGGGTTCCGAAGTTGAGGATTTTGGCTGGTCCGATTGAACATCGACCCTCTCAAAATGGACACAACCATACAAGAGCTGCGGGCAAATTGTCCAGACTGGTACGCAAAATGCACCTCGATGAAACGCCTCAATTCGGCTTAGTACTGGCTGGTAAGATGTCGGTAGTAGGCCCTCGCCCTATTGTTAAGCCAGAATTTGAAGAGATTATGGATTCACTTGACCCATCCGGGCAGGCTGAGTGGCTCATGGCACGTAGGATAAGCAAACCCGGCCTCGTCAATGGATTAAGCCCTGCACAACACATTCCAGGATACGAGAACAGTCCCCAGGAGGTCGCGGCTGCCGATATTGCATATACTCAGAATGCGAGCTGGGACGAAGACAAGCGCATAATTCTAGAAACTACAAGGAGTGTGATTACAGATTTATTCAGTCGTCGAGCAGCTTCCTCGTCTATGAACTATGACGAGACTGCCTTACAAAGTGATCACGAAGTGCCAGTTCAACCACAGGTGATAATCGGAGAGGCAGCCGAGTAGTCGAAAACCATCGAGCCTCAAGTATCTCGTTACTCAAGGTGATTTTTGATAATCGGGACCCTGAAAGATCAAGGGAGTAACAAATTTTATCATATGGCTCACCTACCTCAGTTTTATCATATTGTTTAATTAATTGCAGCTTTTCAGCTGGCTGCCGTATGGAAAGCTCTTCGCGGAGCTCCCTTGCGATTGATGCTATATAGCTTTCACTTGGTTTCGGGCCGCCTCCAGGTAATGTCCATCTGTTATGATCTGCAACATTCCGCACAAGGAGAACCTTATCCTTCCACGTGATAAGCGCTCTGGTCCTCGGTCCACGTTGCCGTCTCGTAAGGGCATAAAAGATGATTGCTCCATATAAAAGCGGTAGCCCGCCTGCATATGCAAGGTGCCTGAATATGGGTGAATGCTGGATAATTACGGGAGGTTGGTAGTTGCTCATAAGTGGGTTACGTGTTATTATACTCCTAATAATAACAAAGTTTGCTTATGGCATGTGAGTATTTGCTGTGATCTCTCCAAAAAAGATGAATTATTTGCGTAGCACCCCTAGTGAAGAGATCATTCGGGACTATGCAGAGTTTAGTAAGGGCCAATTTAGAGAAGATGGCCTACCTGTAGTAATTGCTGCCCGTAACGAACAAGCCGATCTTCCGGCAACTCTTCTAGCATTAGCAGACAGTCGCAAGGCGGTAATGCCTATAGTCATCGAAAATGGCAGCAATGATCGTACACAAGAGTTCGCCAGCGCTATGGGTGCAAAAGCGCTCACGGGTGCGGTGCATAAGATGGATGCTTTGCAGATGGGCGTAAGTCATGTGCTTACCCATGAAGGTACAAGTCGTTCCGTACTCTTTACCGACGCAGACACGCTTGTTGGACGTAACTGGGCGGAGAGTATCAGTCCAACTGGTCATCATGCGGAAGAATCACATGTTCGTTACGGCTCCGTAGCTTATGCACACGGCGAAGCGCCTCATATCGACACTATCCGAACAGCATATGCATTTGCAAAAGACCTAAACAGTCTTGTAAGAAATAAAAGACCAGTGGGCAGAGGTGCCAACATGGGCATCCACTTCTCCGAACATGATGATTTTTACGAGGAATATATGCAATTACCTCCCGATTTATTCATCGCAGAAGAGGAGAAAATCGCCGATATGGTAGAGGGGCAAGGGGGCAAGGTATCACGCGCACTTGGCTTGCGTGCGTTAGTAGTGACAAGAGGAGATAGATACGATAGTCTTAAGACGCTCATCCGATTAACGGGTGCGAGTGGGCTTCAGGCGAGAGTGGCGCGATATGCTCAAGACTACGGAGAATTCACGCCTAATGAGCGCTCATAACGAATTAAAGCCTGCAAAAATAGACTTACTCTCCCCCCATTTAGATGATGCGGCTTTTAGTTCTTGGCATCAAGTTGAGAAGCTTGGGTCAAGAGTACTAACAATTTTTACAGGTATTCCCGATGATCCGACGCCGAGTAAGTGGGACTTATCAACAGGTTTTAATAGTTCTCATGATGTTATGAGTGCACGTATACGAGAGAACGAACGGGCTTTAGCGGTAGCCTCTACCGAAGCTGTAAACCTTGACTTTCTAGAAAGAGAGTATCGAGACACTCAACCATCTATTGCTGAAATTGCGGATAGGATTGAATCTGTATCATCTCATGACGCATTACTTATTGCTGCTGCTGGGATCGGCAAGTATGGTCGTAGTCATGTAGACCATGTAATTACTCGACAAGTTGGCCGAGAATTATTAGCTCGTGGTCGGAATGTAAGTTTCTTTGTTGATATACCCTATATGCTACCTGTAATGCGAATGAGCCATTGGCCGGAACGTTTACAGATAGAAGAGATTGAACGAGAGCTTGACTTGGATATTGAAATAGAACCCGTTGAACTTACAGAAGATGAACAGCGTAGAAAACAAGAGGCCTCTCGGACTTACGAAACTCAATTTGCCAGGACTAACCGGGCAGCCTTTGGAGCCCTAAGCCGTAACAACGCCTATAGGTGGGAAGCCCTGATTCATCCCAAATAGTAGTTCCTACATGTTATTAGGGTATACTCTCGTTTATTTTTATATTGATTAGCTTGGATTTTATGATATAGTTATGCTACCAAGTTTGTACGTTGAGAGAACGGAGTTACAGTGAAGCGCAGCAATGCCGTTGCATGGATTGCAGGAATCTTGACTTTCGTAGCGGTGATTTATATCACCAGAAGCTACGGAATGTATCCTGTTCCCGCGACCGTCATCAGTTTTATCTCCGGCTATATAATGAAGGAGTTCTTGGCGCCAAGAAAACGTACGCCGCAAGACAACTGAATCCTTCACATCCTCCGACAACCGCGGTAGACCCGCCGAAGCGACCCATGGCTCATCCCATGCACACGTCGTCATCGGCGGGTCGTTTTCGTATATACTTATATATATGAGCGAAACATCGAAGATAGAGGAAATGGAAAATTTTGCAAGAGACAGGCTTTCAGGAGAGCCGACTGGCCATGATTTTTGGCATGCTGTTCGTACTCGGAATAATGCACTGCATATACAAGCACTGGAGGGCGGTGATACACGGATAATAGTGCCAGCATCATTACTACATGACATAGGTGATCGAAAAGTTCTTGGCACAGAGGATGACGATCATTCAATTGTGCGAGATTTTCTAGCTGAGATTGGACTTGATGAGAGTTCAATAAATCACATCTTGCATATCATCGAAAATATGTCGTATAGCAAATCAATCGATAACCCCGATATCGACAAAACATTGGAGTTTCAGATTGTCCAAGACGCTGATCGTCTCGATGCGCTAGGTGCTATCGGTATAGCTCGAGCATTCGCGTACGGTGGACGAGCCGGTAGACTCATACACGACCCCGAGGCCTCTGCGCAAGAGTTTACTTCAACAGCAGCGTACAAAGCCTCGATTGGCTCTACCTTGGCTCATTTTGACGAGAAACTACTTAGACTCAAAGGTACTTTCAATACGGCCA
This sequence comes from uncultured Candidatus Saccharibacteria bacterium, assembly GCA_964538665.1. GTDB lineage: Bacteria > Patescibacteriota > Saccharimonadia > Saccharimonadales > Saccharimonadaceae > JAPUDQ01. The sequence continues at coordinate 33,386 of CAZIEB010000003.1, read as the reverse complement.
CTGCTCGTGAGATTGCACAATCTCGTGACACATATATGCATGAATTTTATAATCGATTCCTAGAAGAATGGGAAGGCAGCAGGTGATAATGAAAAAATTCCGATATTATGACCTAATCCTAGCCGCGTTTGCTTCTATATTGCTGATATCAAATATTGCCGCGACCAAATTGGTGGCATTTGGCCCTATCATCACTGACGGTGGCGCGGTACTTTTCCCGCTCATATATATTTTTGGCGACATCTTGACAGAGGTGTATGGTTATCGGTACGCACGCCGGGCAATATGGACTGGATTTTTTGTGATGCTACTGGCAGTTGTGTCTCTCACTATCGTCAGATATTTACCTCCTGCAGAAATGTACCAAGATCAAGCCGCATTTGAAGCAGTAGTCGGATTTCTGCCGCGCATAGTTATCGCAAGCCTCGCCGCATACGTAGTAGGCGAATTTGTAAATTCTTATATATTGGCAAAACTAAAGGTCAAGACAAAAGGTAAAAAACTGTGGCTTCGACTAGTAGGATCGACCGTAGCAGGCCAAGGTCTCGATACCATCGTATTCGCGCTGATCGCCTTCGGAGGCATACTTGGCGCACAAGAGATGCTGGTATTTATCGCTGTCGGATGGTTATTTAAGACGATGGCTGAAATAGTGCTGCTACCGGTCACCTATCGTGCCATAGCGTTTCTCAAGGCTCGAGAAGGCGTCGACACCTATGACCGCAAGACAAACTTCTCACCTTTTCACATTGATTTATAATACCGTTCTATAAACTGCAGCCTATGCGTATCGAACGTATCGTTATCGATAGAGGCTCGTATCTGATCGACCAACCTTAATATGAACGCAGTATTGTGATACGAAGCGAGTGTCGCCGCTAACATCTCTTTGCTTTTGAACAGATGGTATATGTAGGCCTTTGTGTATTTTTTGCAGACAGAGCACTCACAGTCAGGGTCGAGGGGCGAAAAATCATTTTTGTATCTTGCAACTTTGAGATTGTAACGCCCATCAAAGGTATATATTGCTCCGTTTCTGGCTTCACGGGTTGGTGCGACACAGTCAAATGTATCGACACCCTGCTCGACAGCCGCAAAGATATCAGACGGCTCACTGATGCCAAGTAGGTGGCGTGGCCTGTACTCAGGTAACTCTTCGTTGACCCAACGCACTATCTCCCCGAGCTGTTGTTTTTCGATAGCGCCACCAATGCCGTAGCCATCAAACTCCATTGCCCCGAGATACCGCGCAGTCTCCCGCCTCAGTGACTCAATATTAGCACCTTGCAGGACACCATACAGTGCCTGGTACGGACGATTGCACTGCTCATGTAGCTTGCGAAAATGCGAGAGTGACCTGTTGGCCCATCTATGTGTCCGATCGAGTGCTTCTCTGTGATACTCAGGTGTATCTGCAAGTGAAGTCAGCTCGTCAAATGCAAAGCAGATATCAGCGCCAAGATCGTACTGAATTTGCATCGAAACTTCAGCGGTAAATCGATGAATTGTACCATCTCGGTGAGACTTGAAATTGACACCATCTTCATCTACGAATGCACGACGCGTGCTTCTTTCGGCTATGGTTGCTTCATCACTTACCATAGAGATGACTTTCTTGTAGCCACTCCCAAGCGACAATACCTGAAATCCTCCAGAATCAGTGAACGTTGGGCCTGGCCACGCCATAAATTGAGATAACCCGCCCGCTTCAGCAACCAACTCGTTGCCTGGCTGAATATACAAATGGTAAGCGTTGCTGAGCAAGGCTTGCGCTCCTACCTGCTCCATCATATCTGTCGTCAAGCCTTTCATAGCGGCCTTGGTCGCAACAGGTATAAACGCGGGTGTTGAAATAGCGCCATGAGGAGTAGAGATACGCCCCGTGCGCATCAGTCCCTTACGAGTTTTCACCTCAAAATTAAACGTTTTCATACAACCTTATTAGTATACTTCATGTATTAGCTCTATCTAATACAAAAACTCTCCGTAGTTGGAGAGTTTTTGAAGTACCGTGACGCGATACTTAACGCTTTGAGTACTGTTCGCGTTTTCGGGCCGATCGGAGGCCGTATTTTTTGCGCTCTTTTTCGCGTGGATCGCGCTTGAGCAGACCAGCTTTTTTGAGCGTACCACGAAGTGATTCGTCCATTTCACTGATGCTCTTTGCGATTGCGAGTTTGCACGCGTCTACCTGACCGCTCATACCACCACCACTTACAACAATCGTCACATCGAAAGAGTCCTGCTTGCCAATCGCTGCAAGTGGATCGGTGATTTCGGCGACAAGGGTTTTGTTGCCATCGAAATATTCGTCGGCTGATTTACCGTTGATCGTGATGTTGCCTTTGCCGCCCATCAGTCGTGCACGAGCAGTCGCTGCCTTGCGACGACCGAGCCCGTAGAAATAGGTATTTGATTTGGCCATATTATTTGTTCTCCTTGTTGGCTTTAGCGGCGGAAGAAACCTCTATTTTCGTTGGTTTTTGCGGCGCGTGCGTGTGCTCAGCACCCGGGAATACGCGGAGGCGTGTCATACGAACGGCGTGCAGCTTGTTGCGTGGGATCATTCCTGCAACAGCGTGCTCGACAATCTTGCGTGAATCCGAGGCTTTTGTCTGCGCGTACGTACGCTCGGTAAGCCCACCGGGGAATCCTGAGTGCGCGTAGTACATCATGGTGTTTTCTTTGTTGCCTGTAAGGACAACGTTGTCAGCATTGATAACTACAACATAGTCTCCATCATCCATGTGCGGTGTGTAAGTCGGTTTGTACTTGCCTGTCAAACGCTGGGCGATGACAGTCGCAACGCGACCCAACGGCGCTGATGCGGCATCAATGATGACCCATTTGTGGTCAACTTCTGATGCTTTGAGTGAAAATGTCTTCATTAGCGCTCTCCTGTCTTTCTCACTGTTGCAGAGGGTTTGTGGCTAAGGTGCTTGTCAGTCGCGGTGACTTTGCGAGGAGCTTTGGCAGCTGAAGTCTTGCGAGCAGGCTTGGCACTAGTTGCAGGCTTCTTGGAAGCTGGCTTTGTGCTTGCAGCTGCTTTGGCTGGCTTTGCTGCTGGTTTGGCATCATCTGAGCGCTCTAGCGTGTCGACAAAACTAATTGTTGCCATCTGCGCATTGTCGCCAACTCGGAGTCTGGTGCGCTTGACGCGTACATGACCACTGTCTCGACCACCCATTTGGCCGACGAGCTCATCAACGAGCGTGTAGGCTGCAGGACGATTGTCGAGAGCGGCGATAACTGCACGTCGAGACGCGAGGTCGCCTTTTTTGGCTTTGGTAATGATAGGCTCGATAAACGGCACGAGTTCTTTTGCACGAGGCAAAGTCGTCTCGATAGAGCCGTGCTCAATCAAACTAATTGCGAGGCCACGGAGCAACGCAGTGCGTTGTGCGGTATCACGATGTAGCTTGCGGCCTTTGTATCCGTGTCGATGCATCCTAAAACTCCATCTCCGCTAGCTTTTCCTTGACTTCGTCAAGTGCTTTGCTGCCAAACCCTTTGAGCTCACGTAGGTCTGTTTCGCTCAAAGTTACGAGGTCGTTGATAGTGCGAATATCGTTGTTGATAAGCGCATTTGTCGTTCGAGCTGTGAGGTTGAGGTCTTCGATAGGAGTCATGAGCTCTGCATTGGCTGATTCTTCACGAGAGCCAGGTGCTGGAGCTGATTCAACACGCGTACTGCCTGCAAGCGCGGTGTATTGGTTGATCAAGATTGCGGCTGCTTCTTCAAATGCTTCACGAGGGCTCATAGAACCGTCTGTGTCGATAGTCAAAAGGAGCTTGTCGAGGTCTGTTGATTGACCGACACGGGTGTTTTCGACTTTGTAGCGAACACGAAGTACTGGGCTAAAGATTGCATCAAGCGCAATCATGTCGCTGTGCATACGTGATTTGCCAGAGTCTTCGATAGTACGGTAGCCACGGCCGGTCTCAATGACGAGGTCGATAACCACAGAAGCCTTTGGATCGTCGATTGTGCAGATAACTGCGTCTGGGTTGATGACTTCGATGTCATCAGACAATTTGATATCTGCTGCAGTGACGGCACCGGCGCCTTTTTTCTCGAGACGAAGCTCGACTGGGCGGTCATTGTGTGCGCGGACGCGTACGTTTTTGAGATTGATCATGATGTCGACGACATCTTCTTTGACGCCTTTGATAGTTGTGAACTCGTGCGTCGCGCCTTCGACACGAAACGCAACGATAGCTGCACCCTCAATGCTCGAGAGGAGCACACGGCGTAAACTGTTGCCGAGAGTCATACCGTACCCGGTGTGAAGTGGTTCTACGACAAACGTCGCACTGCTCGCACTGTGATCTTCGATTTGTGCAAGCGACGGGTTGTGAATTGCTTGTGACATGGATATTGCTCCTTATTAGCGTGAGTAGTACTCAACGATTAGCTGTTCATTGATGTCTGGTTCGGCCTCTTCGCGAGTGGGCACGCCAGTGATAGTGACTTTGAGGTTCTTGACATCGCTCTTTAGCCAGCTCAGTGGCGCTTGTGACGTGTTTTTGACGACGTCGTCGATGCGTGTGAAGTAATCTGATTTGGTGCTCTTAGGACGGACGACGATTTCATCCCCTGCTTTGACGCGGATTGATGGGATGTCGACACGGCGACCGTTTAACATAAAGTGACCGTGGGTGACGAGCTGACGTGCACCGCGGCGACTTGTCGAAAAACCTGCTCGGTAAATGACGTTGTCGAGACGCTGTTCAAGTAGCTGCAACAGGACTTCGCCTGATTTTCCGCTAGAACGTGAGGCGTCTTTCATGAGACGAGCAAATTGCTTCTCAAGTAGACCGTAGGTTCGACGTACTTTTTGCTTTTCACGAAGTTGTGTCGCGTACAAGCTTGGCTTGTTTTGACGACCGTGGGCATGAACGCCAGGAATACCTGATTTGCGTGCCATGATCTTGTGCGCCTTGACATGCAGTGCATAGCCTTCGCGGCGACTTTGTTTGACAATGGGGCTTCGATCTCGTGCCATTATGCTCTCCTTGCCTTTCGTGGACGTACACCGCCGTGAGGCACGCCAGTGACGTCTTTGATGCTATCTACACGAATATCAAAATTTTGCATGCTGCGAATTGCGGCATCGCGACCCAGGCCGACGCCTTTGACAAATGCGTCAACTGCGGTCAGACCGTATTGGGATTTTGCAGCTTCTGCAGCTTTTTCGGCTGCAACCTGCGCGGCATAGGCGGTACCTTTTTTGCTACCACGAAATCCACATGCTCCTGCGGAGCTTGCGGCGAGTACGTTGCCTTTTTTGTCGGAAAACGTAATGATCGTGTTGTTGAATGTTGCCTGGATGTGCAGCTGACCAGCAGGAACTGATCGACGCTGTTTTTTGCGGGCAGATGTTTTGGTCTGTGGTTGGGTAGTTGTTTCAGCCATCATGTTCCTTTCTATGTCTTAGCTGCTGCTTTAGGTTGTGCACCACCGACTGCGACTCGCTTGCCTCGTCGTGTACGACCGTTGGTTCGCGTGCGCTGGCCTCTCGATGGGAGGTTTTTCTTGTGACGCTCCCCGCGATATGCCTGGATATCCTTGAGGCGCTTAATATTGCCGGCAATAACTCGCTGCAAATCACCTTCGACGGTGAAATTGCTGTCTATCTCGTCACGCAGTTTTTTGAGGTCTGCCTCTGTGAGATCTTTGACGCGAGCAGTCGGGTCAATCTTGGTTGCTTCACATATCTGCGCAGCGTGAACAGGGCCTATACCGTAAATGTAGGTAAGGCTTATCTGTACTTGTTTTTGGTCAGGTATGACCACGTTTGCAATTCGTGCCATATATTATCCCTGCCTCTGCTTGTTTTTGGGCTTCTTTTTGTTTATGACGTACAGACGCCCTTTGCGACGAACCAATTGGTCGTCTGGGCTAATCTTTTTGACGCTCGCTCGTACTTTCACGTCTATTGCCTCCCGTTAAATTTTTCATCCTTGAGTCGGAAGCTGATTCTGCCCTTTGTAAGATCATAAGGGGTCAACTCAACCTCGACTCTATCGCCCGGCACTAGCCTGATGTAGTGCTTGCGCATCTTCCCTGACACGTGAGCGATAATCGTATGTCCGTTTTCAAGTTCGACACGAAACTGAGTATTAGGCAGTGCTTCCACCACCTTACCTACTAGTTTGATTACTTCCTTGTTTGCGGCCATAAGTTACAAATATAGAGTATACAGTAAAAACCACCTCAAGTAAACAGTTTCAGTAAAAGAATATCTCGCAGCGCGATGTATATGCTTAATTTTAGCAATTATTTCAGGTGAGTCAAGACACGTGTCATCGATAGTTAGTTTGAATCTTCGTGGTCGTTATATATAGTGATATTTCTGAAGTCAACCTTATGCCCCCCCGATGAAATCACTTATCTCTTTAGCTCCATCCCAGTGGCCACCATCATCGCGATAGATTGCAAAGAAGCCTATTCGGCGCACTTGCGGATCTGACGTATCGTATATTTTCACGCTCATATGAGTTGGGTCTTCACTCATCCCTCGCACGCGTAGCCGATCAACATCAGCTACGAGACTCCACGCATCAGGCTTTTCGTTAATTCTTCGTATAGGTATCGCGAGATCCTCGGTACCCTCTGGCATCGCCCTAGGCTAGTACTGGTCGTAGGTGACCATTAGGGCGCGGGAGTTGATCTGACGGAGTGTTTCGAGACCGACAGACACAACAATAAGGAGTCCGGTCCCACCGATTGCTAGGTTTGCTGCGTTTATACCTAGCTGCGCAAAGATGTATTCAAATACAAATGGAAGTATGGATATCAGACCGAGAGCGACGGCACCAAAGAGTGTCAGACGGTTGACGGTACGAGAAAGATACTTTTGGGTCTGAGCACCAGGTCGGACGTTTTCGATAAACCCACCTTGTTTTTGGAGGTTTTCAGCGATTTCGTTGCTGTTGAAGACAATCCCTGTATAGAAGTATGTAAATGCGACCACTAGCATAAAGTACGCCAGAGGATAAATGAATGTAGACCAATCGGTGCTAAACCCAAATTGACCTGGCTGAGGCGTCTGAAACCATAGCACGAGATTTTCACCAATTGCTTGCCACTGTGGGTTTGAGGTCGAGCGCAATACTTGTCCGATAAATGCAGGAAGCGCCAAAAAAGCGACCGCAAAGATGATAGGTATCACACCAGCAGTAATCAGCTTGACTGGCAGTATACTCTGCACACCGCCGTATTGGCTATTGCCGTGCACCCTCTTGGCGTAATTGATGGTGATGACGCGCTGTGCTTCGTTGATCTTGACGAGCAAGTAGAGCACCGCGAGACCAATAGACGTCACTGCAAGAGTTACCCAAAAGGCGATTGCATTGAGCCACGGTACGGTAAACAACCCAAATACATTGAGTGCGTCACTGGGCTGGTTGATAACAAACAGAGAGGTACCGATGGTTGCGAGTGTGCTCGGCAGCTGCGAAATGATACCTGCAAAGATAAGAAGTGAAATACCGTTACCAATACCTTGTTCTGTGGCGAGTTCACCCAAGTACATCATGAGCATCGCGCCGGCCGTCATCGCAGTGACGGCTACAATCCACTCAATAGGGTTCATCTGATCAAGTACGGCGGCACTCCCTGCGAGCACTGATTGGCGGATGATAAAGATAAATGCAATCGACTGTAGGACAGCCAGCGGCAGTGTGATGATACGAGTCCATTGGTTGATTTTACGACGACCTGTCTCACCATCACGGTGAAGCTCCTCGAGCCGAGGAATCGCTTTGGTCAGTAGCTGCGTGATAATGCTGGCTGTAATATACGGGCTCAGCCCGACAAGGACAATCGACAGACTCGCGAGCGCGCCGCCACTGATGAGGTTGAGAAACCCACCAAACTGCGAGCCCTGCAACGCATTATCGATAATTGTACGTAGCTGGGTAGGCTCAGCGATCGGAATCGGGACATATGCCAAAAAGCGGTATACGACTATAATTGCGAGAATTACGAGCAAACGTTTTTGCATGTCGCGAGATTTGAACGACAAAAATATAGTTTTCCAGTTCATACTTAGTTCTAGTATAGCAAAAATCCGCCCAGAGTGAGCGGATTTTGCCAAGAATGTTGTGCGATGTGACTAGGCAGCTTTCTTTTGGGCTTTGTCTGCCTTTTTTGCAGCTCGCTCTTTGTTTGTGCTCGGAAGAATCGGCGATGGCACAGCTTCGAACGATCCTCCGGCTTTTTTGATCGCAGCTTTGACGCTAGCGCTTGCAGCTTGGAGCTTGACGACAGATTTGCCGGTATATTCACCGCGGGCAATCACCTTGGTAGTATGAAACGGCGTTGCGACCAAGCCTGCCTCGTAGACAGTCTGGTTTGTGACTGTCGCAGCTTTGATATCATTGAGCTGATCCAGATACACAACTTGCGCAGGGACACGGATGCTCTTGAAACCTCGGGCTTTTGGCGTACGTCGGACGATTGATCCTTGGCCACCCATAAACATGTGTCCGTGCTTCTTGCCAGTACGGGCGCCCTGGCCTTTGGTGCCGCGTCCTGCGGTCTTACCTTGTCCGGCAGAGATACCACGACCAACTCGCTTGCGGGATTTGTTGCCGTCGACTTGTAGTTCGTTGTATTTCATTATTTTGCCTCCTTGGCAGCTGTACGCTTCTGCGCAGCAGCCATCGATGCCTTGACGGTCTTTGGTGCTTTTGCACCATGCTCCCATTGATCTTTCGGTACAAGACTACGGAGCGCTTCAATAGTTGCATACGCCACGTTGACCTTGTTGCTAGAGCCGAGGGATTTGCTAAGTAGGTTTGTGATACCAGTCACACCGATAATATTTCGGACCACACCACCTGCGATGACACCAGTACCAGGTGATGCCGGCTTGAGTAATACTCGAGCGCCACTGACCTTGACTTCGACGTCATGCGGAATGGTTGATTTGTGCACAGGGATATCAATCATATGCTTCTTGGCAACATCGGTTGCTTTTGCAACAGCAACCTGGACATCCGCACCCTTGCTGACGCCGACACCGACTTTGCCTTTTTTGTCACCGACCACTACGAGTGCTTTGAAGCGGAAACGTCGTCCACCTTTGACAACACGAGCGACTCGGTCGATACCGATTACTACTTCTTCGAACTGTTTTTCTTCACGTTGGCCCTGCGCGCCTGATCGGTCGTTGCGTCGTCCGCCGCGCTGCTGTCGTGATTGTTGATGTACTTCAGCCATATTAGAACTCCAATCCTTGTTTGCGTGCTGCATCTGCGAGAGCTTTGAGTCGACCTGCATACTGTCGTCCGTTTCGGTCGAAGACTACTTTTGTGATCTTTTTCTTGACGGCTTTTTTTGCAATAGTTTCACCGACAAGTGCAGCTTTTTCACTCATGGTGCCTTTTGCTGCGGTGTTGCCAACGGTGCTTGCTGCGACGAGCGTGTGTCCTTTTGTGTCATCAATTATCTGTGCCGATACGTGCATGTTGCTGACAGTGACTGTGAGGCGAGGACGTTGCTCAGACCCAGAAACCTTGGCGCGAACTCGTTGTTTTCGCAAGTTGTGGCCAAGTAATTTTGCAGAGAGATTACTCATGATTACTTACCTGTCTTTCCTGCTTTACGCAATATAGTTTCGCCAGCATATTTAATACCCTTGCCTTTGTATGGCTCTGGTTTCTTGAGCGAGCGTATCTCAGCAGCAACCTGCCCAACTTGTTGTTTGCTGATGCCAGAAACAGTGATTTCCATCTTGTTGGTAGTGATTTGGACGCCTTCGGGCGCCTTGTATTTGACCGGATGGCTAAAACCAAGAGACATCTCAAGGTCTTGACCACTCATTCCGACACGAAATCCAACACCGTTGACTTCAAGTTTTTTCTCGAAGCCCTGCGTGACACCCACCACCATATTGTTGATAAGTGCGCGCATGAGGCCGTGTTGGCTCTTGGCTGGTTTGCTGTCGTCTTTGCGACTGACAGTAACAGATCCATCCTCAATTTTCACTGTGACATCTGGCGTAACGAACTGCGAGAGCTCTCCCTTGGGACCTTTGACGGTCACAACGCCAGAGTCGACCGTGATTGTCACACCGGATGGAATCTGAATTGGTAGTTTTCCGATTCGACTCATAATTAACCTTTCTTACATTATTATTTCTCGAAATTCCAAATTCTAGGTTCGAAAATCGATTAGTAAACCTTACAAATTAACTCACCACCGAGACGGTTGCGGCGTGCCTCGACATCAGTCATGATGCCTTTTGAGGTGCTCACAAGCATGATACCACGGCCACTTTTGACAAATGGAATCTCTTTGGCGCTACTGTAAACGCGGCGTCCAGGAGTACTGACTCGTGTAATCTCGCTAATTGCTGGGTTGGTGCCGTCTTCACAAATCGTGATGACAAGAGTGTCACGTGGCGTGCCTTTTTCGATGGCTACTTCGGATAGATATCCTGCACTCTGCAACTGCTTCGCAACAGCGACCTTGGTCTTGCTGCTCGGCATGCGTACTTGGTGCTTGCCTGCTGCAATTGCATTGCGGATACGTGTCAGCATATCTGCTATTGGATCGGTAGATTGTAACATATTACCAACTCGCTTTCGTTACACCAGGGATTTCACCCTTGCTTGCTCGCTCACGAAACTCAATACGGCTAAGACCGAATCGTCGCATGTATGCATGAGGCCGACCAGTTACCTGGCAGCGGTTTTTCCATCTTGCGGGACTTGCGTTACGTGGCAGTTTTGCCAAACCTTCAGTGTCGCCTGCAGCTTTTAGCTCGGCGCGCTTGGCGGCATATTTTGTGATCATTTTTTGTCGCTTTTTATCACGAGCGACCATTGATTTTTTAGCCATTAGCGTCGATCTCCTTTCTCAAATGGCACACCGAATTTTTCGAGTAGTGCACGACTGTTAGCTGCAGAACCTGGCTCAATTACAAATGTAACCTGTAGGCCGTGAAGCACCTGTGTATCTTCATAGCCGAGTTCTGGAAAAATAGATTGGTCATTGATACCGAGGTTGTAGTTGCCGCGGCGGTCAAATCCTTTGGCCCCAACACCGTGAAAGTCACGGATACGAGGCATCGCTACGTTGACAAATCGGTCTAGAAATTCGTACATTCGTGCGCCACGAAGTGTGACACTGATGCCAACTCTGTTCATACCGGCGCGGATTTTGAATCCTGCGATGGATTTCTTTGCCATACGGTCAACTGGCTGCTGTCCAGTGATTTTGCGGAGAGTTGTACTAACAATCTCATGATATCGCTTGTCGTCTTTGTGCTTACCGATACCGCTACTGAGCACAATTTTCTTGAGCTCAGGAACTTGATGCACATTTGCGAGCTCGAGTTCTTTTTGTAGCTCAGCTCGGACTGTGTCCTTATAAAGCTGCTTGAGGCGTGGAGCCTGAGGCGCTACTGCTTTGGTTGTTTTCGTCGCCATACTCAGATCTCCTTTCCAGTCTTCTTAGCGATTCGGACTTTTTTGCCTGACTTGTCGGTCTTATAGGTTGCGCGTGAAGTGGTGAGCTTTTTCTCATCTGTCACGAGCGCGACTTTACCGGCTGCAAGTCCAACATGAACTTCTTTGGTACCACCTCGCGGCTGTAGCTGCGATGGTTTGACTTTGCGCTTGACGACACCGATACCGTCGACATAGACTTTTTGGTCTTTGACGCTTGTTCGTACAACTTTGCCCGTCTTGCCTTTGTATGAACCGGCAATCACTTTGACGAGATCACCTTTTTTGATACGTAGTTTCATACTAGAGCACCTCCGGCGCAAGGCTAATAATTTTTGCATATCCCATTTCGCGCAATTCACGCGGAATTGGACCAAACACACGAGTAGCTCGTGGCTGCTTGTCGTCGTTGATGATTACAGCCGCATTTTCGTCAAAACAAATTGTGCTGCCGTCTTTGCGTGTAATCTTGTTGGTAGTTCGTACGACAACTGCTTTGACAATACTCTTCTTTTTGACATTTCCTGTCGGGCTTGCTTCCTTGACGCTCGCGACGATTATATCGCCAACATGCGCATAACGACGTCGAGTACCACCAAGCACGCGGATACACAGTAGTGACTTTGCACCACTGTTGTCAGCTACCTTTAGGCGTGACTCTTGTTGAATCATGATTCCTCCTCAGCTTTCGCAGCAGCTTTTTTGGTCTCGCGTTCAGCTTCGCCAGTGACTTCAGCGACGTCTGCTTCCTCGACGACCTCAACTTCTGCATGACCGGTTTCGATCACTCGATCGAGTACCCATGTCTTGCGTTTGCTGAATGGACGGCATTCGGAAATTTCGACGAGGTCGCCCTTGTTGGCGGTATTTGACTCATCGTGTGCAGTGTATTTACGTGACACTGTGTACTGCTTGCCATACAACGGATGTGTGTGGCGAGATGTGACAGTGATGACAATAGTTTTGTCCTGCACGTCTGATGTGACGGTTCCAATTAGTTTCTTAGGCATGTGTGGCCTCCTCTTTCTTACTCGCGTTTAGTGCCGTGAGAGTTCGCGCAATTTCTTTTCGCGTCTTAGTGATGACACGTGGATTTGGCAACTCGTTGGCGGCCTGAGAACGCTTTGCATCAGCAAGCTCTTTGCGGAGCTCAGCTAGTTTGGCGTGCAAATCTTTGGGGACAGCTGGCGCTGGTGTTTTCTTGGCCATATTAGAACTCCTCTCGCTTTACAAATCGTGTCTTGACCGGGAGTTTGTGGCTCGCAAGACGCATAGCCTCGCGTGCGACCTCTTCACTCACGCCCTTCATTTCAAAAAGAACTGTCCCGGTTTTAACCTTGGCAACGAAGAATTCTGGGTTGCCTTTGCCTGATCCCATCTTGACGTCTTGCGGCTTACGAGTGACAGGCGTGTGAGGAAAGATCCGAATCCAGATTTTACCACCACGCTTGATATAGCGGGTCATCGCTTGACGGGCTGATTCTATCTGTCGGCTCGTGATGCGTTCGTTGGTGAGACTTTGGAGACCGTAGTCGCCAAATGCAATGTAGTGACCGGCTGTTGCAACGCCATCGTTTTTGCCTTTGCGGACTTTGCGGTACTTGGTTTTTCGTGGTAACAACATACCCTAGTTCCTTTCTCCCTTGTAAATCCAGACTTTGACGCCGATAATACCTGCGCCAGGCTGCATCGCACGTGCACAGTGATAATCGACATCGGCTCGGAGGGTGTGTAGTGGCACTGAACCGTTGATAATCTTTTCGCGACGGCTCATTTCTGCTCCGTTGAGACGTCCTGCAACTTCGATACGGACACCTTTGGCACCTGCATTCATGGTGTTTTGGGCTGCCATTTTGGTTGCACGGCGGAAATTGATACGACGTTCGAGTTGACGAGCAATGTTTTCGGCTACTATCTTTGCAGCTAGTTCTGGTCGCTTGACCTCTTCGATATTGACGCGTACTGGAGTATTCATGATTTTTTCAATCTCTGATTTGATCTCAGAGACTCCAGAGCCACCGCGACCGATGACTACACCAGCCTTGGCGGTGTGGATTGTGACAGTTGTCATATTTGGTGATCGCTCGATGTCTATCTGATTGATGACAGCACGAGTCGCAAACTTTGCTTCAATCATCTTGCGGACTTTGATGTCCTGCCCAAGCCAACCTGCGAAATCACGCTTACCGGCAAACCATTTGCTTCGCCAGTTTTTGTTGACCTGGAGGCGCATACTGATGGGGTTTACTTTTTGACCCATTATTTTGTCTCCTTTGCTTCTGACTTCGCAGCTTTCGCTGGGGTTTTTACAATTTTCTTCTGACCACTCACGATTACTGTGATGTGGCTAGTCTTCTTCTGATATGGCTTTGCGCGACCCATCGCTCCCGCTCGGTATCGCTTGAGGCGAGGACCGGCAGTCACTGTGATTGTTTCGAGTACGAGAGTTTTCTCGTCGAAGCCATCGTTGTTGAGCGCGTTTGCTTTGGCGCTATTGATAATCTTGCTGACAGGCTTTGCAGCTCGGCGTGGTGTGTGGTCCAAAATGACTAGCGCATCTGAGAGCGTGCGGCCACGGACAAGACTGACGACTTCGCCAAGTTTGCGTGGTGTCATATCAACGCCGCGAGCGACAGCTTTGGTTTTGAGGATATCGGCCATTACTTCTTATCCTTTCCACCGTGACGACGGAACTTGCGAGTTGGCGCAAACTCACCGAGTTTGTGACCAACCATGTTTTCGGAAATATACACTGGTACGTGGATACGGCCATTGTGCACCGCGATAGTTCGTCCAACCATGTCTGGTGAGATAGCACTTGCGCGAGCCCATGTCTTGATAACGGTACGATCGTCTGCTCCAAGAGCCGCCACTTTCTTAGCGAGCTTGAAGTCGACGTATGGTCCTTTTTTGAGTGATCGACTCATATATTACCTCTTCCTCTTCGCTTCGTGGCGAGTCTTTACAATATCTTTATTGGTGTACTTACGGCGTCGGGTTCGATAGCCGAGCGTCAGTTGACCCCAAGGAGTGCGTGGCGCTTTGCCGGTACCGTGACGTCCACCATCACCACCACCATGTGGGTGATCTACGGCGTTCATTACGACACCACGTACAGATGGACGGATGCCCATGCGACGTTTGCGTCCTGCAGAACCGATTTTGACGTTTTGGTGCTGTTCGTTGCCGACGACACCAAGACTTGCCATACACTCAAGACGGAATTTGCGAACTTCACCAGAAGGCATGCGCACCTGTGCGTAGCTGCCCTCTTTTGCCATCAGCTGTGCTTTGGTGCCGGCAGCGCGAACCATTTGGCCGCCTTTGCCAGCCTGAATCTCGATTGCGTAAATCTGTGACCCAACTGGAATCGCCGAGAGAGGCAATCGGTTGCCAGCCTCAATCGGTGCAGCTGCACCACTTTCGAGTTTTGCACCAATCTTCATGTCTCGGGCAGCAACGATGTAGTGATATAGACCGTGCTGGTCTTTGATACGGGCGATTCGGGCGCTTCGGTTTGGATCGTATTCTATGTGTTCAACTACGGCTTTTGTACCAGCTGGAAGCTGATGATTCATGAGTCGATACATGCGTTTGACGCCGCCACCTCGATGGCGTGTCGTAATCCGACCTTGGTTGTTTCGTCCAGCGGTTGATTTCTTGATCTTGGTTAGGCTTTTGAGAGGTTTTCGGGTTGTGATATCAGAAAAGTCTTGGCTGGTCATCCCTCGACGGCCATTAGTAGTTGGGTTGTATGCTTTTATCGCCATTACTTTGTCTCCTCTTCTTTAAAGAGTGTGATCGAGCCTTCGCGCAATGTGACGTACGCTTTTTTGCTGTCGGCACGATGAGCCCTGCCTGGATTTTGTCGCTTGCCTCGATATGCTCGAACAGCTTTGCCGTTTTGGACAACAGTCCGCACATCTTTGACTTTGACGCCATCGTATTCGGCTTCGACTGCACGGATAATCTCTGCTTTATTGGCAGTGAGCGGAACACTGAACACGTAGGTACCATTTTGGCTGGCGACATAGGCTTTTTCGGTCATGCGTGGAATGAGAGTAATCATGAGACACTCCTTTCAGTCGATTTCGTTGTGCGATCTTTGACAGTCGCATCTGGAGATAGCCACGATTCGACGGCTTTGACGGCCGCGGCACTCATGACAATTGCATCAGCGTTGAGGATGTGGAATACACTCAGATATGTCGCACGAACAACCATTACGCTTTGGACGTTCTTGGTCGCGCGGAGCAGCTCTGGAGTTTTTTCATCTACTACGACGAGGACACGACGAGCTGAATCAAGCTTTTGTTTGTGCAAGAAATCAGCGATTTCACGTGTTTTTCCAGTAGTTTTAATCTCTGCAATGCTTATTTTTTGGGCAGCATGCGCAAGACTAAGTGCTTGTCGCAATGCGACGCGTTTGCTTGCGGTAGAAATCTTCTTCGTATAGTTTTCGGTACCTGTAGGACCAAATACTACACCTCCACCGCGCCATATTGGGTTACGGCTGCTTCCGAAACGTGCTCGGCCAGTACCTTTTTGCTTCCATGGCTTTTTACCGCCACCTCGTACATCTCCACGCTCTTTGGTGTTGGCGTGGGCGTTGCGGCGAGCCGCGAGATAGCTATCATAGGCGAGTTTTAGTAATTGGTGGTTTTCGACGGTCACCCCAAACACCTCTTTTGAGAATTTTGGAGTTGACTGAGTCTGTTTTGTCGTCGTTGTTGCCATTATGCAGTCCCTTCGATAGTGACAACACCACGGCGCGGACCAGGTACGGCACCTTTGACGCCTAACAAGTTGTCTTCCTTGTCGACATACGCAACAACCAGGTTTTTGACAGTAACTTGTTCGTTACCCATGTGTCCCGCCATCGTCTTACCTTTGAAGATCTTCTGGGGATACATCGAACCAATCGAGCCTGGTTTTCGTGTGTTTCCTTTGCCACCATGCGTTTTACGCTGACGGTTAAAATTATGTCGCTTGATCGTACCGGCGAAGCCTTTTCCTTTGCTTGTGCCAGTCACATCAACCGTGTCGCCAATCTCAAATACGGTCACGTCAAATGCGTCACCGACTTTGAGTTCAGCAGGAAGCTCAGACACGCGAACTTCTTGGATTACTTTTGGAGCAACCCCAGACTTCTTGACGTGTCCCGCTACGGCCTTGCTCAGGTTCTTACCCTCACCATACCCTAATTGCACTGCAGTGTAGCCGTCTGAATCGGCCGTCTTCACCTGAGTCACAGTGCACGGGCCGGCTTGGATCAATGTTACGGGAATCATAACACCATCCTCGCCGAGGATCTGGGTCATACCAATCTTGGTACCGAGGAGAGTTTTCATAGAACTCTTGTCCCTTTCCACTTAAAATTCTTGGTGGCTGACCGTATCCGTAGACGCATCAATTCACCAAGAAACTAATATTTACTAAAAGTTACCGATGAATTGTACCAGAAAACACGGGTGCTCGTCAACTGTTTTTACTCTGTCGGCGTTTGTGTACTGCGCATCTACAAACTAAGTTCTTCGGTGTATCGCAAAATAGAGGACTGAACCGAACTCGCGAGAGTCTGGATATCGAGGGTTGCAGACCGATATTCGTCATATGACGTTGCAAGTGCCGTCTCTGCTTGACGAAATCCTTCTTCATCCTGTGAACCATTTGTTGCCTGTAGTTGCTGCCAACTCTCGAGAACTTTTGTCGTTTTTGCACGAATTGTGTCATGGGCGTTTTGGAGGGCTTGTGGCGGCTCTACGGCGGCAAGCTCATCAGATGCCTGTTGCCATTTGTCTACATACTCCGGTATCACCGCAAACTGTCCGTCGACCGGGGCTGCCAAGGCTGGACTCGATATTCGGGAATACTCCTCAGAGTACGATGCGATGCGATGCATATCATCGAGGCTGGTCTGTAGTTTCTTGTACGTTTCGGCAGTCGATTGGCATGCTTCTCGTGCCTGTTTGGCGGGCCCGTACCAGCTCACGACATCGATGCCCTCGACACGACAGTCAGAAGGTGCATTGAGCGCATTTTTGAGCTGCTGCAGCTGGTCTTTGGGGCTAGTTTCATCACTAAACGACTGTTTGGACTGCTCAGTCACTGATCTTCGCATCGCTGCAGTTTGGCTTTCATAGTCTCGTTTGATACTGTCAGCCGTCAATAACCCGACTCCTAGCACCCCCACAAGTAGCACAGCGAGCACGAGCAGGAGTTTCTTAGGTACCCTGAAGTGAGGGCGTGAAAAACGCAGACGTCGAACACGCGGCGCGGACTTTTGCTCTGGCGTTTGCTCAGTATTTGCGGGTGTGACGACTTCATCCTGCTGCACGCGCACTTTTTTGCCATGACGATTTACGAATGTCTTTGATTTTGCCATTATGATCTAATCCCTAGAGTTGGTGAATACATTTCCTGCGCGAGGGGCCATGGATTCGGCGCGCATCCTTGCATATCCATTGATTGTTGTTGCATGACGGGTGCAGGCTGACCGGCACCACTACAATATCGATGTCCATGACCAAGCCAATGACCAGTCTCGTGATTGATAACCATTTGCCGATATGTTGCGAGGTCGCCGCCCGCACCAGACCACGAAGGGGTTGAACCTACCCAGCGGTCTTGATTGATAACCACTGCGCTCCCGACTCGACAACTGTAAGTCGCGTCACACCCGCTCGCGGAAAACGAAGTCATCTGGGAGGCTTCACTCAAAAATATTGTAAATTGACCGCCACTCTCGACTTCACGGAACGCGACGCCGAGTCGTGTCCAACCACGAGAATCGTTGAGGGTAGCATTGACGACGCTACGAAATTCTGCCAGATCGGCGGTGATGGTTCCTCTTGTAGAAACTCCATACTCGACAACGCGCGGTTGCGCAGGTGCAGGAGGCACCATCCACGCCGGTGTCGCAAGTTTTGGAATAGTTGCCCCACCAGCAATGGCGAGCGAGGAGGTGATGCGTGGTGCCACACACCAGGCTGACTCATCGGCGGTACACACGGGCTCAATCTCACCCTCAGCTGCGACCCGCGCAGATACCCCGACGGTAAAAATACTTATCCCAACAAGGAGTACCAGCCATAGCCTTTTCATATATATAGTGTACAGCACGAATGCTATCATGAGTATATGGTAGCCAGAAGAACAAAACTTGTCACAGGTAGTGTGATATTTATTGTACTCGCAGCTGTAGTGGTGTTTTTTGCACGGACATCGCCTCCGAACGAGCCGACACTCGAATCAGAGCGCCAGCAACTTACCCAACAGGTGCAGCAAAATACTATCTCTCTACCTAACGCCGAGGCCATCCCAAGAGAGCATCGTGATATTGCGCAGCCCTCCAGTCTGTGGGTGCTTGTCTCCAAAGAACAGCCGTTGGCCGATATATCGTATTTTCCTGGTAGGCTCGTGCTTCCTCGAGTCGCCGTGAACACTGATAAAACTCAAGAAGAACAATCACTGCGCCCCGAAACCGCCACGGCATTGGAGCAAATGCTGCAAGATGCGGCCCAATTGGGTCATAGATTGTTCATGGCAAGCGGATTTCGCTCCTATGATTTGCAAAAATTCTACTACGACAATTACGTCGCTGCCTACGGCCAGGCAGAAGCCGATACTTTTAGCGCTAAGCCGGGCTATAGCGAACATCAGACAGGACTCGCATTTGACCTCGCAGCTATTTCTCGTGAGTGTTATCTAGAGGAGTGCTTCGAGGATTTACCGTCTGGCAAGTGGCTTGCGCAGAATGCGCATTCTTACGGTTTTATACTCCGTTATCCCAAAGGAAAAGAATCAATCACCGGCTATACGTATGAACCTTGGCATTTCCGTTATGTCGGCAAGAGTCTCGCGATGGCCCTGCGAGACAGCGGTTTGACTTTCGACGAAGCATATCCCTACTTAGAATTGAACTAGTACCTATCGCACTACTGGGTTGGGGCCGCGTTTTCTTGTAGTGTGACTATAGGCCCGAGGCTTTTTGTCACGTAATCGAGCCGTGATTCGTACGTTTCGGTAGAAAACATCTCTGTAATATCCGTCGAAGCATCCCTCATAGGACGCAGTTGGAAGTTTGAGCGAGACTCCAAGCGCTCGACGGAGCGGTCTTGCGCTGACCATTGATACGACATAAATGTCGGAAAAGCCCGAATATTTTCAACTCGAAATGATTCTTCTGAAGAGTTTTTCACAAGGTCCATTTGCGCAATTATGCCCGTCAATTCGTTGACCTGCAGCTGGCTACTGAGCATATTACCAATAGAAAACCATACCAAGCCTTTTTGATTACCGGCCTCGACCCATTCAACAGGTTGCAGTACATGCGGACCAGTACCAATTACAATGTCTGCTCCGCGCTCCACAAAACGAGCAGCGGTATCGCGTTGATCTGGAGAAACAGCATTCGAGCCCTCTTCTCCCCAATGCGCGGACACAATGACCACATCAGCCCTCTCGCGAGCTTCAGCCATCAGCTGGTCTACGAGCTGCGTATCGCGGTACATATTCAAGCTGCCCGCCGAAACATCTGCCACATTGCTAAAATCTGCAAATGCCACAAATGCAACAACTACTCCATCGACTGTCGCGTAACTGACTTGTTGATCCTCTATGGTCGAATTTGCGCCATGGATCCATCGAGGTCCTGCATCTTGCCATACGCGGCGCGAGACATCGATACCTGATTGCCCCTTATCGTAGATATGGTTTGTCGCGAGGTTAATCATATTGCACTTGGCATCGATCAAATCTTGCGCAAATTCTTGCGGAGCATTAAACGAAGGATAGCCTGATATTCCCAATTCTTGGCCGGCGACTGGTGTCTCTGGATTGCAAAATACGATATCTGCGTCCTGATAGATTGGCGTAATAGCGTTGAAGTAACCGGAAAAATCATAGCCATTTGGCGTCGCTGCCTGAGTGACGATGCTGTCGTGGGCGAGCATATCACCAAGCGCACTTATCGAAATTCGGGTTTCTGGCTGTGGCATATTCTCAACTTGTCGCTCATTGCGTTCGCGACTATCCAATGACCTGTCTATGACGAGATTCATCGCTGTCATCGCAATAGCAAATCCCGCTGCAACAGCGCACAGTGCCGCTGCAGCAAGCATCGTCGCCTTTGATATCCTCCGCGCTTTCATACTTCTAGTGTATACCCATAATGGTATGATGGAAACATGCACGTTGTCCCAAAAAAACCGTCAACTTCATGGCTTGTCGTTACAATTATTGTTGTGTCTGCTGCAATTTTTGGATATTACATACACACTATTGGATCTTCGCTCAACTCGCAGTACGACAGTATTTCACAGGTCGATGCATCGACGGCGACTATCGCTGCGACGAAGATCGAACTAGCTGATGATGCAGCACTCTACGTTCCAAGCCCGTCACTCTTCGTTGAAAATGCACCTTGGATGTATGTACGGCAGTCAAATCCCTTGTCGAGTACGTATCAGCCGCAAGAACTCGTCCCGCTGACTGTACCGACAGGTTACAGCGATGAGCCTATGCAGCTGCGCAAAGATGTTTTGAGTCGGTTACGTGAATTATTTGACGCAGCAACAACCTCGGGATATGAGCTCATGGTATCAAGTGCATATCGCTCTATCGAAGAGCAACAGTCGTTATATGATGAATTTGTCGCAACCCGCGGAGAAGCACTCGCCTCTCAATATGTCCTACTGCCCGGCGCCAGTGAGCACCACACGGGATACGCGGTCGATCTCACGGACGCATCTGCGCAGTGTCGCGTGGATATTGACAAATGCAACTTGTCGCCGGCGACCGCTGAATGGATTGCAGCACACGCACCAGACTATGGTTTCATCGTGAGATACCCCAGTGGCAAAAAAGATATTACCGGCATCGCCCATGAGCCTTGGCATTTGCGATATGTCGGCAAAGTCCTCGCTCGTCAACTAACTGACAATGACCTGACGTTGGACGAATTCATCTTGCTGGCCGCGCCTGGACGGGCTAAATAACGATTCCTGCTGGCAAAAAATAAGTCATCACAGCGATTACAATGAGTATGGCGTATTCAATCTTACGATCCACTTGGAAATGGTCACGGCTCGCAAACACTAGACCGATCAACAACCCTACAGGCATGCCGGTTATGACAAACCCACTCAGTACTAGCGGTGACGAGAATTTGACCCATAACGAACCAAGTACCACATACATGACTAGTTTGAGAAAATACACACCATCGGGTTCTTGTGGGATTGTCGTCCGACTGCGAGTACGTTTTTGTGATTTTGCTGGCATAGTACCAACTAGTATAGCGCATATGCCAATAAAAAAGCAGCCCCCAAACGGAAGCTGTTTTCTATAACAAGGTGTGAGATTCGTTAGCTTTTCTTGTCGTCGTTGAAATGCTTGCGCGATGATTCGTTGACATTCGCAGCAGTTTTCTTGGCGTCTTCAGCCAATCGGCTTGCACGAACTTTCGCATCGCTCGCGAGTTCGCTCCATTCTTTGTTCGCTCGTGAGGCGAGATCTTTGACCTCTTTGCTGCCATCTTTTGCGGCATGCTTGACTTGTTCTGTTTTCTCACCAGCATGCTGTTTGGCTTCTTCTGCTCGTCGCTTGATGTCGTCTCGGGTCTCTTTGCCGCTCTTCGGCGCAAATAGTACACCAGCGACTGCGCCTGCCACTGCGCCTAGTAATGCAGCACCAAATGCTTTTCCACTTTTCGACATTGTATCCTCCTTGGGGTTATTACGTCATATTCTTCATACTTAATTATACATGGATTTGAACAGTGTTATGTAATCTAGATAACAAAATACGCCCCTCTCTTATCGAAGGGCGTATTTTCATTGCACTTAGTTACATGCGTATTTCGGCGTCGCACCCAGCTGGCAAGCTGAGGTTTTGCAAACTATCAATCGTTTTTGGCGTCGCACCGATGATATCGATGAGTCGCTTGTGCACGCGCATCTCAAATGCTTCACCACCTTTTTTGTAGACGTGAGGTGATTTGACTACAGTGAACGTACTGCGACGTGTTGGAAGAGGGACAGGCCCTGCAATACTTGCGCCTGTTCGAATCGCTGTATCGATAATTTGTTTTGCTGACTGGTCGATCACTTTGTGATCATAGGCTTTGAGGCGGATTCTTATCCGCGGTGCTTCACTCTTGGCATCTGCCATGATGTACTCCTCGCCGTAACGCTGGCGGGCGATCCTGTAATCTCTGCTCGATTCTACCTACGAGTCTGGCCGAGTTCTCAGGATAATTAATGATATTTGTATAAGTATACCACAATATAGTTGTGTTTTGAATAGCTGCTTTAATGCTTGCGCATAGCCTAGTTGTATGGTTTAATAGTACTAGTTTCGAACGGAAACCCGCACCTACTACACCGAGGAGAAACAGTGCCATCAACGTTCACCAGACGCGCACTCGACCGTTCAAAGAGCTGGATGCACACTGTTCGCAAGAGCAGATGGCTTCAGTCAGAGCTACGCCGGCTCAACAAAACGGCGTCAAAGCGTATGCGGAGAGCGGTACGAAGAGCCGATGACCGTTCAGATACTGTCTGTCGCGTTGAACTCCGAGTCTGTCGAGATGTCATGGGTGACTTTATGTTTGTACACCTGAACCCCAAAGCCCCGAAAGGCTGGCGCATCGACAGGATGTACCACGGTCCATCGCCGACAACGGTTGCGTGGACGCTGTCGAAAGTCGACTAACCGTCGAACCAACCCCGCCCCGATTGAGGATGCAATAGTCTTTGCATGGTCCTCTCGGATCATGCGGGGTTATTGCATGCCGTATTGATTTTTGGGCGCAATTTTGACATACTGCAAATCAACAGCAATAAAACATAAGGATATTCATGGCAGCAAGCAAGAAAAAACCCGCAACAAAGAAATCAACAGCGACAAAGAAGCCTTCTCAAGCTCGTCGCACCAGTAAGTCTTCGGCGAGTAGAACCCAATCCACCAGCGCTCAGTCACAGTTTATGCAAACCCGAGTCACTGAGCAGACTATATATTGGCTCATCATTGGCGCTGCAGTCATCGCCCTTGCGGTATGGGTGCTCTCGTTGCAACGACAGCTCAACGACATCTACGACCAAATACAGATTGATTCTTCTTCAAACAGCTACATCAAAGTCAAGTCAGAACGACAGTAACATCCTTCGCGCCAATCAAAATACCCCTCTGAGCGAGGGGTATTTTTGTAGGTATCAGACGATTATTTGGTAATCTTTGTCACGACACCGGCACCGACAGTACGGCCACCTTCGCGAATCGCGAAGCGGAGACCGTCATCCATAGCGATTGGAGCGAGCAGTTTTACCTTGAAGGTAACTGTGTCGCCTGGCATCACCATTTCTTTGTCAGCTGGGAGTTCAACCTCACCTGTGACATCAGTTGTGCGGAAGTAAAACTGTGGTTTGTAGCCCTTGAAGAATGGCGTGTGACGACCACCTTCTTCTTTAGTGAGAACATATACCTCAGCGTCAAACTCCGTGTGAGGAGTGATTGAGCCTGGTTTTGCAATCACCTGACCGCGCTCGATATCGTCGCGCTCAATACCACGGAGCAATAGCCCTGCGTTGTCACCTGCTTGACCTTGGTCGAGATTCTTTTTGAATGCTTCGATACCAGTGACAACAGATTTTTGGCTTGTGCGGATACCGACGATTTCGACTTCATCGTTGAGCTTGACGATACCAGTCTCAATACGACCAGTTGCGACAGTGCCACGACCTTTGATCGAGAATACATCTTCGATAGGCATCAAGAATGATTTGTCGAGTTCACGAGTAGGCTCTTCGATGTAGTCGTCCATTGCATTGACGAGCTCCATGATTGCTTCTTCGTATTTTGCATCACCTTCAAGCGCCTTGAGGGCAGAACCCTTGACGATAGGTGCGTTGTCGCCGTCAAAACCGTTTTTGGTCAACAGTTCACGAACATCCATCTCAACGAGTTCGACGAGTTCTTCGTCAGCCATGTCCATCTTGTTGAGGAACACAACGATCTTCGGCACGCCAACCTGGCGAGCAAGTAGTACGTGCTCACGAGTCTGTGGCATAGGGCCATCAGCAGCTGAGACAACCAGGATTGCACCATCAACCTGTGCGGCACCAGTGATCATGTTTTTGACATAATCAGCGTGCCCAGGCATGTCGACGTGTGCATAGTGGCGTTTTTCTGATTCGTACTCTTGGTGAGAAGTAGCAATGGTGATACCACGCGCCTTTTCCTCAGGAGCGTTATCAATCTGATCATACGCAATTGGTTTGTTTACGTCGCTAGGAAGCTTTTTAGCCAATACAGCGGTAATTGCTGCAGTCAACGTAGTCTTACCGTGGTCGACGTGACCCATGGTACCGACGTTTACGTGAGGCTTACTTCGGTCAAAATCTGCCATAATGTAGATTTTCTCCTCAATTTAGTTAGTTATATATCGCGACGCGACTTCAAAAAGGGCGTCGCGCGCATGGCTATAATTATAGTGGTATTTCAAAGAAGTGTAAAGGGGTCGCGACCTATTCCCAAATCATCATTGTGTGCTGGCGACGACATAATGCTATACTACTTATGTATAGTTTAGTCTAAAAACCACATGAACAAACGATTAATTATCATTTTTGGCAGTATCGGAGTGTTGCTACTCGTGCTCATCATCTTGATGGCAGTCAGTTTTACCAACCAGCGAACTGATTTTTCTGACACTACCGGCGATACGGCTGACGGCGCCACTGTCGTCGAAGAAAATCCACGAGATTCAGATACTGTCACCGATCAAGATTTCCAAGGCTCAACTGCGGCAATACCGGAAGAAGACACGCGTTATGTCAATGACCCGAGTGTTGAATCACGTATCATATTTGGCTCTTCACTGAGTTACTACACGCACAAAGAGTTGGCCGACCAAACAAAAATCACCCTCAAGCCCGAAATCCGTGACGGCCGGCGTTATATCATAATGACGGGCAAAGGATGCAAAACTCTCTCATTTTACTTTTATGACAACTCAGACCGTTTCTATAATATTGCCGAAAAACGAACCGCTCAAAACGTCGAGTATGTCTATGTCGAAGGACCCGTATTATCTGACCCTAAAACCTGCAAAGACGAACTGCGAGCACTGGATCCTCGGATCAAAGAAGAGTCACTATTTATCTTTCGTTCACTCCGATAACGTACTCACTACATAGAACGACCCTCGTACGGCGTGAGGGTCGTTCCTAGTGACAGTGAGTACTGTTACTTTTTGTTGCGCTTTTCGATAATCTCCTGCGCGACATTTGGCGGTACTTCTTCGTACTGCGCGAGTTCCATCGTGCTTGCGGCACGACCTTGGCTCATACTACGGATATCACCCGTGTAGCCAAACATATTGCTGAGCGGTACAAAAGCTTTGATGAGCTTGGCGCCTGCAAGCAGGTCTTCCATTGCCTCGATACGGCCTCGACGTGAGTTGAGGTCACCTATCACGTCACCCATGAACTCTTCGGGAGTTGTGACTTCCACGCGCATAACAGGCTCGAGAAGTACAGGCTTTGCCTTCGGGATACCTTCTTTGACGGAGAGGACACCGGCCAGGTTGAAGGCGAGCTCACTTGAGTCAACATCGTGATAGCTACCATCGTAGAGCGTCGCTTTGACACCAATCATCGGGTAACCTGCAATCACACCATTGCTGAGTGTGTCTTCGATACCTTTTCGAACTGGCTGGCGATATTCGCTTGGGACAACACCGCCCTTGATTTCGTCGACAAATTCGAAGCCTTCACCGCTCTCGGTCGGCTCAAATCGGATCCAGACATCACCATACTGGCCACGTCCACCAGATTGCTTGGCGTGCTTACCCTGTGCTTCGGCAGTACCGCGAATCGTCTCACGGAACGCAACTTGTGGTTCGCCGACATTGGCTTCCACCTTGAATTCTCGTTTCATACGATCGATAAGAATATCGAGATGAAGCTCACCCATACCAGACATAATCGTTTGACCAGTCTCGTCATCGGTGTGAATTCGGAATGTCGGGTCTTCTTCGGCAAGTCGTTGCAGCGCAATACCCATTTTTTCCTGATCGGCTTTCGATTTTGGCTCGACGGCAATCGATACAGGCGGATCTGGGAATGTGATACTTTCGAGCGCTATTGGATGTGCAACATCAGCCAGAGTATGGCCCGTAAAGGTGCTTTTGAGTCCTACGACGGCTGCAATATCGCCAGCGCCGATCTTGTCGATATCTTCACGCTTATCAGCATGCATACGAACAATTCGTCCGACGCGTTCTTTGTCGCCGGTTGTGGTGTTGAGCACGTAACTACCTGCCGTCAAAACGCCTGAATAGACACGGACAAAGATTAGACGGCCAACAAATGGGTCAGTCGCAATCTTGAACGCAAGCGCTGCCATAGGCTCAGCTGCATCTGGTTTACGAGATACCTGATCGCCAGTTTTTGGATTTTCACCCCAGATTTCGTCAACATCGAGCGGGCTTGGGAGATAATCCACCATGAGATCGAGAACTTTTTCAACGATGACACCACGGCCGTCACCACCTGTGACGAGGTAGAAGTCACCGGCCAAAACGCGCTTGCGCAGTGCAGATTTGAGCTCATCGATTGTGATTGCTTCTTCTCCGCTCTCAAAAAATTTTTCCATGAGTGCGTCATCAGCTTCGACAGCCGCTTCAACTAACAGGCTACGTGCGTGCTTGGCTTTTTCGAGCATATCTGCAGGTATTTCGCCAACTTGGAGTTCGTGATCAGTAAAGTCGCCGTAGGTGTAGGCTTTCATGTCGACAAGGTCTACGACACCGTTGATGTCTTTTTCAAAGCCGATCGGCAAATGTACCGGCAGCGCGTGTTTGCTCAGACGGTTGTGAATACTCTCAAGGGACTTGTAGAAATCGCCACCGGTCTGATTGATCTTATTGATGAAACAAATACGTGGCACACCATACTTGTTAGCTTGGCGCCAGACTGTCTCAGATTGTGCTTCAACACCCATCTTGCCATCAAATACCGTAACTGCACCGTCGAGCACACGGAGACTTCGCTCTACCTCTGCGGTAAAGTCGATGTGACCTGGTGTGTCGATGATGTTGATCTTGTGATCTTTCCAGAAGCACGTTACGGCTGCGCTGGTAATCGTAATACCGCGCTCACGCTCTTGCTCCATCCAGTCGGTCGTGGTCTCACCTTCGTGAACCGCGCCAATTTTGTGGCTGAGACCGGTACGGTACAAAATACCTTCGGTGGTCGTCGTCTTACCGGCATCAATGTGCGCGATGATACCTATGTTGCGATACTTATTGAGCGCAACGTCTTTTATAGTTGCCATACCCTACCCCCTTGCAAAGTGCGCGAATGCGCGGTTAGCTTCTGCCATCTTGTGTGTGTCTTCTTTCTTCTTGAATGCTGCACCAGCTTCGTTGTAGGCGTCGACAATCTCAGCTGCGAGCCGTTCATTGTACGGCATACCTTTGCGTGCACGTGCTGATTGGACGAGCCACATAAATGCGTAGTGCTGCTGACGATGACCCTGGATAGGAAACGGAATCTGATAGTTGGCGCCACCGACACGTCGAGATTTGACTTCAAAATTTGGCAAAATGTTGCGAAATGCTTGTTCGAATACTTCAAGTGGTTCTTCAGATTTCAGCTTTTTGGCGGCGAGTTCAAGCGCGCTATACACGGCTTTTTCTGAAACGTGCTTCTTGCCATCGAGCATAGACTTGTTGATAAGCCGCTGCACAAGTACTGACTGATACTTGCGGTCAGGATTGAGCTTGCGCTGTAGTTTTTTGGTAACTTTGCGAGGCATGACTACTTCCCTTCCTTCTTTGCACCGTATTTGCTACGGCCTTGTTTGCGCTTAGAGACGCCCTGGAGATCAAGTGCTCCACGGACAATATGATACCGAACACCAGGAAGATCTGGCACACGACCACCACGAACGAGCACAACAGCGTGCTCCTGGAGATTGTGACCTTCACCGCCGATGTATGCCCAAACCTCTTGGTGGTTTGTCAGGCGGACACGAGCGACTTTACGAAGTGCCGAGTTTGGTTTCTTTGGCGTTTTGGTAGTGACACGAATACAGACACCTCGCTTGAGCGGTGCGTCTTGGTCATAATATTTGGTCTTAAGCGCATTGTGAATACGGCCGAGGTGAGGAGACTTACTCTTCTTGCCGGCAGTTTTGCGAGGTTTGCGGACCAGTTGGTTGATTGTTGGCATAGTACCTTTCCTGTGCGGATAGCCGTTTCGCGGCTGTCTGCGTGTTTCTCAGTGCGCCTTCTTTAGTAGTACTATTTGTACAACTACATCAGGTACTCGAGAGAACCCACAGCCAACAACCACGAACCAGCAGTCCTTAACGGTGATATTAGTAAAACTTCTGATTGTATCGGAAGACGAGATTGCTAAAGTCTCACGTTCCGTATTGCGTGAACCAGGCAGCAATCCTGTTCAGGCGTCTTTTGGCTATCACGAATGTGTACACATGTATTCGTCATAGCAAAAGAGGAAACTCACCATCTATAATAGCACGAGCGACTCCTGTTGTCCAGTAGTATATATTGACATTTGTGCTATTCTGTGATATTATAAGAGTATACACAACTTACACCAAAGACCGCTCCGAGATGGAGCGGTCTTATCTTTGGGAGGAAGTTCTCTACTCTGAGAGTTCTTCTTCGGTAGGTTCGTCGACGGCTACTTCTTCGACTATCGCACCGGTACCGACTGGAATCTTGCGACCGATAATCACATTTTCCTTAAGTCCATAGAGGTGATCGATACGACCAGAGACCGCGGCGTTTATCAGCACACGGGTCGTGTCCTGGAAGGATGCTGCCGAGAGGAAGCTATCGCTCCAGATACTCACCTTGGTGATACCAAGGAGGAGCTGGGTGTACTGTGCAGGCTGTTTGCCTTCGTCGGTCAGTCGTTTGTTTTCTTCAACAACCGCTGCCTTGGAGATGATATCTCCGGTGACAAACAAGCTATCGCCTGGCTCTTCGATCTGCACACGACTAAACATTTGTCGCACAATGACCTCGAGGTGCTTGTCGGCAATATTTTGACCCTGGGCTGCATAGATACGCAACACTTCATTGATCATGTATCGCTGAGTTGCCTCGATACCCTTGAGCTTCATGAGTTGGTGGAGGTTGATCGAACCATTGGTGATACGATCACCAGCTTCGACTGTATCGCCATCCGCTACTGTAAGTTGTCGCTGAGACGGAATCTCGTATTTGACAGGCGCCTGAGAGCTGCTCGTAACGACGAGTTCGCCATCAGCCACATCGACGACACCATCAAATGGCGCTACGATCGGCATTGATTCATCGTCATTACTTGCGAGTACATCACCCGCGACTACATCGGTGCCTGATTTGACACGAACAGTCTGACCTTCTAGTTTGACGGCTTCGGTCTTGCCCTGCGCAGGGGTGATTTGGACAATGTATTTGTCGCCATCTTCCCAGACGGCTACATTGCCTGCTGCATCAGCAATTACTGCTTCACCCTTAGGGGTACGAGCTTCGAAGAGCTCATCGACACGAGGAAGACCTTGTGTGATGTCGTCACCTGCCACACCACCGGCGTGGAAGGTTCGGAGTGTCAACTGCGTACCCGGTTCACCGACAGATTGTGCTGCGATGACACCGACTGGTTGCGCAACTGCGACTTTTTCACCTGTTGCCATATCGATACCGTAACTTCGCTGCGGCACACCACGGAGTGTTTTGCTGGTAAGAATGCTCATGATTGCGACTGATTCGATAGAAGTATCTTCCTGAATCTTGTCGGCAACTTCTCGAGTAATCAAATCAGCTCGCTCGATATATCCCTTGATGTTTTCAGCGGCATATCGACCGTAGAGTCGATCACCGAAGTCGATGCCAGTAATGTCTGACTCGTTGCGGTAGATTCGGAATCCATCGTCATCGTCGCGCTCGTCATCCACAGTAAAGATGTCCTGGCTGACGTCGACAAGACGGCGAGTCAGATATCCAGAGTCGGCGGTCTTGAGTGCGGTGTCGATAAGACCTTTTCGAGTACCACGAGTAGATACAAACGCTTCAAGTGGGCTGAGACCTTTTTTGAAGCTACTACGGATTGGCAGCTCGATTTCTTTACCGGTTGCATCGACAACGACACCGATATTGGCAGCTGCCATCTTGACGTTACCGATATCGCTACGCGCGCCACTATCAACCATGACGGCGATAGATGTGTCTTCGTGGGCAATCTTTTCGTTGAGAACTTTGGTAATCTCTTTGTCGATATTGCGCCATGTCTCGACTGTCAACCCGTATCGCTCATCATCGGTAATCAGACCTTGGTCAAATTGATCAGAGATTGTCGCGGTTCGCTGGTCACCGCGGGCGATAATCTCATCAATCTCAGGGACTTCAAAGTAGTCGTTCATACCTGTTGAGACAGCACCCTCGGTCGCATAGCGGAGGGCAAGGTCTTTGATGTCATCGGCGGTTTGAGCGGTCTGCACCTGCCCATATTTGTCAAAAATCCGACCAAGTACTTTTTTGAGGGCTTTTTTGGACATGACGTCATTGACGTATGGGAAGTCTTCCGGCAGTACTTCATTGAAGAATACTCGGCCGAGGCTTGTGTCGCGCATTTCGCCTTTGACAGAAATCCGAATTGGAGTTTGCAGGCGGATAGAACCTTGGTCTTTGGCCATGACGGCTTCCGACACTGAGCTAAATACCACTGCTTTTCGGGTTTGTTCACTTGGCTTTGGATATGTCAGGTAGTAGCAACCGAGCACAATGTCCTGCGCGATGTTGAGTATTGGCAACCCATCAGCTGGTTTGAGCAAGTTGTTGGTTGCGCTCATCAAATCACGGGCTTCGGCTTGTGCCTCTGCGCTAAGTGGCAAGTGAACCGCCATCTGGTCACCATCGAAGTCTGCGTTGAAACCAGTACAGACCAGTGGGTGAAGTTGGATTGCTTTTCCTTCGATCAGTTTTGGCTGAAACGCCTGAATCGACAAACGGTGAAGACTCGGCGCACGGTTGAGCAAGACGTATTTGCCACGAGTGACTTCGTCGAGCGCATCCCATATGATAGCCTCGCCAGACTCGATGAGTCGTGTAGCTGAACGGATATTGTGAGCGTATTCGTGCTCAAGCAACCAGCTGACAACAAACGGCTTGAAGAGCTCAAGTGCCATTTGTTTCGGGAGACCACATTGGTTGATCTTGAGTTCCGGACCAGCCACGATTACTGATCGACCTGAGTAGTCGACTCGTTTTCCGAGGAGGTTTTGGCGGAATCGACCCTGCTTGCCCTTGAGCATGTCGCTCAAGCTCTTGAGTCGTCGTCGGCCACCGGTTGAACTGACAGCGCGGCCACCGCGTGCTGCTGAGTTGTCGATAAGTGCATCAACAGCTTCTTGGAGCATCCGCATTTCGTTGCGGCGGATAACTTCTGGTGCGTTGAGATCAATCAGCTTCTTGAGACGATTGTTTCGGTTGATCACACGACGGTAGAGATCGTTGAGGTCAGACGTAGCAAATCGACCACCGGTCAGCTGGACCATTGGGCGTAGATCCGGAGGAATGACAGGAAGTACCGTCACACACATGCTTTCTGGTCGAATGCCAGCGCGCTGCATACCCTCGAGCACCTTGAGACGTTTGACGATCTTCTTTTTGCGTTGACCCTTGGCGCTCTCGGCTTCTTCGGACAATTCTCGGATCAGTTGGTTGAGATCAATGTTTTTGAGCAGAGATGCGAGAGCTTCACCACCCATACCAACACTGACAAGATCAGCGTAATCTTCAGGGAGGTTACGGTAATCAGTTTCGTTGATCAGCGCACCTTTGACGAGTCCACCAAGCTGTGTGCGGCGGGCTTCGATACTTGCTTCGAGCTCTTCGATTTCTCGAGTCTGCTCAGCGGCGAGCTGTTTGACGTCGGCATTTTCATCATCGGCTGCTTTTTCGTACCGAATTTTGATTGCAGCTCGGCCAGCATCAAGTTCGGCGTCAAGATCGGCGAGTAGCTGATCTCTTTTGTCTTCATCGACAGTCAATATGAGATAGCTTGCAAAATACGCGACTCGCTCGAGCTGTCGTACAGGGATGCCTGAGAGCAGCGCCATTGCGCTTGGAGCGCCTCGCATAAACCAGATGTGCGCAACAGGTGCAGCAAGCTGGATGTGTGCCATACGCTCACGACGTACGACGGATCGTGTGACGAGTTCGCCGTTTTTGTCGACCGCAGCTTCTCGGGATCGTACACCTTTGAGCTTGGCGTCGTGCGGGTTGATATCTTTGACCGGGCCAAAGATTCGTTCGCAGAACAAGCCATCTCGCTCTGGTTTTTGGGTTCGGTAGTTGATAGTTTCTGGCTTGGTAACTTCACCGTAGCTCCATTTTAGGATATCTTCGGCGCTAGCGACCGCCAGTCGTACTGCATCAAAATCTGCAATACTGGTGCTTGCCATAGGACGTGCCATATTACACCTCCTCTCTTACATTATCTGTTGGTTCAAATTCTTCCGCTGTTTCGATGCTCATACCTTCTTCGAGTTCGATGTCGCCTAATTCGTCAGCTTCATCACCGACAGTTTCGTCATCGTCTGAAGCGACAACTGCCGGAACCGCTGCTGGATCATCTGCGTCGCCAACAAGGACATTTTCTGCATCTATAGCAGCTTCGTCTTCGATGAGGTCAACACGAAGCCCAAGAC
This sequence comes from uncultured Candidatus Saccharibacteria bacterium, assembly GCA_964538665.1. Classification (GTDB taxonomy): domain Bacteria; phylum Patescibacteriota; class Saccharimonadia; order Saccharimonadales; family Saccharimonadaceae; genus JAPUDQ01. The sequence continues at coordinate 197 of CAZIEB010000003.1, read as the reverse complement.
CTTGAAGTTCTTTGACAAGAACGTTGAATGACTCTGGAATCTTTGGACCCATGATTGGCTCGTTTTTGATGATGCTCTCGTAGGCTTTCGCTCGTCCGTAAACATCATCAGATTTGATTGTGAGCATTTCTTGGAGTGTCGTTGCAGCACCATATGCTTCGAGCGCCCAGACCTCCATCTCACCAAATCGCTGTCCA
>CAZIEB010000002.1:56067-62129 GCA_964538665.1 uncultured Candidatus Saccharibacteria bacterium | reverse complement strand
CCATACCCATGATTGCGATGATGTCCTGCAAATCTTTGTAGCGCTGCAATACTTTTTGCACATCACGAGCGACCGCATAGTGTTCTTCACCTACAATTTCTGGATCGAGAATCGTCGATGAGCTATCGAGCGGGTCAACTGCAGGATAAATACCAATCTCAGTCAGTGCTCGGTTGAGCACGATTGTGCTATCGAGGTGAGCAAATGTCGTCGCCGGGGCAGGGTCGGTCAAGTCATCAGCCGGCACGTAGACGGCCTGAACTGACGTAACTGAGCCTTTTTTGGTACTCGTGATTCGTTCTTGAAGCGCACCCATTTCTTGCTGGAGGTTTGGCTGATAACCAACCGCACTAGGCAAGCGACCAAGCAGGGCAGACACTTCAGATCCAGCTTGGGTAAAGCGAAAGATATTATCGATAAACAGCAGCACATCTTTGCCCTCATCTCGGAACGCTTCTGCCATAGTCAGACCGGTAAGCGCGACGCGTAGACGTGCTCCAGGCGGCTCGTTCATCTGTCCGAACACCAGGCTGGTCTTGTCGAGAACGCCCGATTCGTCCATCTCGTGGTAGAGGTCGTTTCCTTCACGAGTACGTTCGCCGACTCCGGCGAATACTGAGTTGCCCGAGTGAAACTTCGCGATATTGTTGATGAGCTCAGTGATAAGAACTGTTTTACCAACACCGGCACCACCAAACAAACCTACCTTACCACCCTTGGCAATCGGCGCAATAAGATCGATGACTTTGATACCCGTTTCGAGAATCTCTGTCTTACCGGATTGGTCGGTAAAGGCAGGAGGGGCTTTGTGAATCGGCGCCATGTCGGTCTTCTTTGGCGCTGGCTTCCCATCGATTGGCTTACCGACAACGTTGAACATACGACCTGTCGTTGCCGCTCCAACTGGGACCGTGATTGGTGCGCCGGTTGCGGTTACTGATTCGCCGCGTTTTAGGCCGTCAGTGCTACTGAGCGCGACCGCGCGGACACTTGTCTCGCTCAAGTGCTGAGCGACTTCAAGCGTGACTGTTTCGTCGCCGCTCTCAATATGCAACGCATCATAGATAGCCGGCAAACTACCTTTTTCGAACTCCACATCGACGACAACGCCGACGACCTGAATTATTTTACCTTGCTCTTTACTCATCATCTTCTCCTTCTTCTTTGCTAGCTTTTGCGGGGTTCGGCAGCGCTTTGGGGTGTTCCATAATTATTTCATCGCCTCCACTCCACCACTTATTTCTGACAATTCCTGCGTGATGGCAGCTTGACGGACTTTATTCATCTCGAGCGTCAGGTCATCGACAAGCTCCGATGCATTGTCGGTCGCGTTTTTCATAGCAACACGACGCATACTGTGCTCTGATGCCTTGGCATCGAGTACAGCCTGGTAGAGTTGGGCCTCGAGCAGTCGAACTGTGGCACCTTCGAGCACCTCTTCAAGAGTTGGCTCAAAATCAGACAATTGAATATCACGCGACACTTCTGTTGTTTCGAATACTGCAGGCAATATCGGCATAGTGATGGCTGTCTGCGTAAAGCTGTTGACAAATTTGGTCGTCACGATATCGACGGCATCAGAGCGTCCTTCGATATATTCATCAACTATTTCTACCAAGATAGGTCGCATATCTGCTGCGGTCAATTTTTCGGCTAGCCCAGTGTAGACACCAACGACGTCGACATCTTTGAGCTTGGCCGCAAACTGCGCACCTTTGCGGCCAATACAGAGTGCTCGGGTCGACACACCATTTGCCGCATCGGCTTCGAGTATCGCAATAAATTGCTTGATTGCGTTGGCGTTGAACGATCCAGCCAAGCCACGATCGCTCGTAATCAACACGACAAGACGTGATCGTATAGGACGTTTTTGATAATAGATATTGTGCTGCACATCAGTTTTGACACCGAGCTGCGTCAACAGCTCTCGTGCTGCTTCTGCATAGGGTTGCGATGCTTTTGAAGCATCCTGCGCACGACGAAGTTTACTGGCCGCCACAAGCTCCATAGCCTTGGTAATCTGCTTGTTTGACTTCACAGATCGAATACGAGACTTCAACTGTCGCGTACTCGCCATTAGTTCGCAAACCCTTTCATGACCTTCGCAGCAGCTTTGTCGATGAGCTTTGTCATCTTTTCGTCAGGCTTGTCGCCCTTGTTGAGCGTGCGCATGGCATCTTTGTGGTCTTTCCAGAGAGAAGTCAGCAAGGCCGCCTTGGCATCGTTGACTTTGTCGATTGGAACTTCATCGAAGTGACCGTTGTCGGCCGCGAGTAGCACAGATGTTTGTTCCCAGACGCTCATTGGCTGGTATTGTGGTTGCTTGAGGAGCTCTGTCAGACGCACACCACGAGCAAGTCGCTGCTGCGTCTCCTTGTCGAGGTCGCTCCCAAACTGGGCAAATGCGGCGAGCTCGCGATACTGCGCGAGGTTGAGTCGGAGTGAGCCGCTCACTGATTTGACGGCCTTGGTCTGTGCAGATCCACCGACACGTGAAACCGACAAACCAACCGAGATTGCAGGTCGAATACCTTGATAAAACAGATCTGTCTCGAGGAATATTTGGCCATCAGTGATAGAAATCACGTTTGTTGGAATATATGCAGAAATATCACCAGCTTGCGTCTCAATGATGGGCAGGGCTGTGAGTGACCCGCCGCCAAGCTCATCGCTCAACTTTGCGGCACGCTCGAGCAGACGCGAGTGCAAGTAGAAGACATCACCAGGATATGCTTCGCGTCCAGGTGGGCGACGGAGCAATAGTGACATCTGACGATAAGCAGCCGCGTGTTTCGTGAGATCGTCATATATGATAAGCGCATGGCCTTTGTTGTCACGGAAATACTCGCCCATGGCTGCACCAGCATATGGTGCAAGGTAGAGCAGGGATGCAGGGTCGCTCGGACCGGTTGCGACAATGATGGTTTGCTCCATGACGCCTTCTTCGGTCAATCGATCAACAAGTCGTGCAATCTTAGATAACTTTTGACCGATTGCGACGTAGACATTGACGACGCCGGTCTTCTGGCGACCTTGGTTGATCATCGTATCAAGCGCAATTGCGGTTTTCCCGGTCTGACGGTCGCCGATGATGAGCTCTCGCTGTCCACGACCAATTGGTACCATCGTATCTATCGCGATGAGACCTGTCATAAGCGGCTCGTGCACGCTCTTTCGTTCAATTACTCCTGGCGCTGAATGCTCGATACCGCCAAACGTCTTGGTCTTGATGTCGCCTTTGCCGTCCAGCGGACGCCCAAGTGGATCAACGACACGGCCGAGCAGTGCGTCGCCAGTCGGCACGCGGAGCACCGAGCCGCTGAGCGTTACTTTGTCGCCAGCTTTGACGCCGCGATCTTCGCCGAGCAGCACTGCACCAATTTCATCTTCCATAAGGTTGAGGACAAACGCTTCCACAGAACCACTTTCTGATTCAATTGTGATAACTTCGGCATATCCTGCCGTCGTCAACCCATAAATCCACGCCACGCCATCGCCAACTCGTGTGACGAGGCCGGTTTCTCGCATATCACTGTCGACTCGCATATTCGCAATTGCTGCTTCGAGTTCGGTCGACAGGGATTTTACATCTATACTGCTCATAATTCTCCTTGTTATGCGCCCCTTAGCTCACGAATGGCGCTCTTTATTGTTCTGTCGTATTCTTTGCCGCCGGAGCGTATGAGTATGCCTCCTACGAGCTCTGGTTCAATATGCTCGCGCAATGTAATCGTTGCATCAGACTGGGTTTCTCTCCCAATCACAGCCTCTACTGCGCCGCGAATTTCTTCGGTCATAGTACGTGCAGTGAAGACATCCGCGACGACCACACCACGCTCGGCAAGTTCCCGCTCGATATCATCGATATAACGCTGCAGCTGTTTTGTCTGCCGATGTTGCACCAAGTACGCGGCGAGCTGCTGCACTACAGCGCTCGAATCATCCTGGCTCACCAGCTGTTCAGCAATATATCGTGACATCGCACGGCGGGAGACTGCCATTATTGACGCTCCTTCAGTGCCTTTGCAATAAGTTTCTTATCAGAGGCACTATCAACTTTTTCTCCAAGCACTTTTTCGGTTGCATCGGCGACAAGCTGGACCATCTCTTTGCGCAGCGCCTCTCGAGCCTGGCTCATGTCTTGCTGAATACGATTTTCTGCTTGCTCAACCAAATGATCGGCGCGCTTTCTGGCTTTGGCTTCCGCATCACTCGCGATCGCAGCTGCTTCGGTCTTTGCAAGCGCGATCATCTCAGCCGCTTCTTTCTGCGCATGTTTCATGATCTCGGTATTGCGCTGATTGGATTTCTCCAGCTCTTCAGCGGCTTTTTTGGCGTCATCTAGACTATCGATCACGGCTTGACGTCGAGACTCAAGCGTATCGACTAGTTTTTGATAGACAAATTTTCTGAGCAATAAGAGCAAAAGACCAAATGAGAGCAATTGAAACACAAAGCTCTGCACATTTAGTCCTAGCGCCGCTATTCCTGACGGGGCGGGCTCTTGTGCGGCCGCAGCCGCCAGTTGTTGTAATACACTCATTCGATGCACCCTATGATGTCGTAAAGACAATCACGAGTACAAACGCGAGCACAGCATCGACCAAACCAGCCATGACAAGCGCGGTTGTCAAAACTTTTCCTTGGGCTTCAGGGTTGCGTCCGACAGATTTTACTGCAGCAGCACCAATCAAACCTACACCGAGTGCAGGACCGAGTGCACCAATTGCAATCGTCATACCTTTAATGAAATTCGCATCAAATTCCATGTCTTATATTCCTTTCTTATAAATTGTTGTCATACTTTTGCACCACCACCGGTTGACGTTATTGGAGTCAGCTCAGGTTGATGGTCATCTGGGTTGGGTGAATCGCCGTGCTTGGTAGCCATGGCGAGATATACGGTGCTCAGCAGCATAAAGACGTAGGCCTGAATAAACGAGAAAAATATTTCGAGCACATAGACGGGTAGGGTCGCGATTGGGCTAAAATTACCAGAAAGATCGCTAATTACATAGAGCAACACCTTGCCGGCATAGATCACGCCAAAGAGCCGCATACTCAGCGTCAATATCCGTATAAACTCGCCCATTATCTCGATAATACCGATAAAAAGATTCATCGGATTGAGCGGATTGTTCATAAAATAGTGCATAATATGCTGCTTAAAGCCCCGTTCGCGGATGGCTGCGACCTGAACCGTACCAATCGTCAAGATGGCCAGCGCCAGTGTGCCATTGAGGTCCGATGTAAACGGCCGAAGCAGCGGAGAAACACCACTATCGGTTGCGATAGTGATGCTGCCAACACCGGGCAGCAGTCCAGCGAGATTTGAAAGCAATATAAAGATAAACAACGTCAGCAGGAGAGGCAGGTACTTGATGGCTTTTTTGCGATCTTCGAAATTTTCTTCTGCGATATTGAGCACCGTATCGACGAGAGATTCAATCGCAAAGCTAAACTTCCGATTGGGCCGTACCGTGCTGTATTTTGCAGCATAGTAGAACAACCATCCGACGCAGGCCGCGATAATTACCCCAAAGAACATGGTGTTTGTCACTGCAAGCCCACCGATAGTAAAAATTGTTTCAGGGGTCAACGGCACGCTACTGGCGGCAAAATATGTCAACATCTTGACATATCCTCTGTCAAAACATTACGAACCAAGGCATTGTGTGTGTTATAACCCATACTTTTTAGTAGTATAACAGATATGGTCACGCGCCACAACCGACCAGAAACAAGCTATTGATTATTCTCCGATTTTTACGATATCGCCGCCAATTGCGCGTCGAAAATAGCTATCATGTGATACGTACAGGATTGCACCACCGTAGCGGCCCAGTGCGGTTTCAAGCTCTTCGATACTTGGGAGATCGAGATGATTTGTTGGCTCGTCGAGGATGAGCAGGTTTGGTGCGTTGGCAAGCATATCGATCAGCTGTAGACGAGCTTTTTGTCCGCCGCTCAGGCTGGCAACAGCCTGACCACCATCAGATTGCTCAAACAAATAATCACTCATCAATTGGCGGATTTTGGTGTCGCTCACAGATAATTTTCGG
>CAZIEB010000002.1:54699-55967 GCA_964538665.1 uncultured Candidatus Saccharibacteria bacterium | reverse complement strand
AGCTGGCTCGCAGAATCTTTGTCAATCCAAAAACTTGGTTTATCGATTTTCTCAAGCTCAGCAAGCCGCGCCACTTCTAGTTGCTCGCGGCGTTTGAACTGCTTGATAGTATCGGGGTCACGCGCTTTTTCTTTGAGCCGTCGAAACTGCGTAATCTTATCCTTCGTATTAGCGATTTGGCGCTGGACGACCTCGAATTCATGCATAGCGTTGGCTGTCGAGAAGCTATTTTGACGTAAATACTGGTCATAATTACCGTCATAATTGACCGCACCTCCGTCTTTGAGCTCTACGATTCGATCAACTTCTCGCAGTACGTCACGGTCATGCGTGATGATTAGCATTGCCTCTTGTGCATCCCGCATCCATCCGATAAACGAGTCTTTGGCCACGTAGTCCATGTGGTTTGTCGGCTCATCAAGCAGCGCCAATTGAGCCTTGCTGTGCATTATTTTGACGACTTCGACCAGCCGCTTCTGACCACCGCTGAGTGATGCAAGCGGACCATGAGCTTTGGTTTCATCAATTTGCATTTTTTTGAGATCTTCAACGATGAGTCCTTCGATGTGGTAATAATCCAGTTGCGAAAACCGTTCCAGCGCATCGCTGTAGGCGGCTATTTTTTTGGGATTGTCACCCATGTGCTGCGGATACGTCTCGATAATATGACTCAGCTCGGCGTATTCTGGCAAATCACCAAGTATATATTGCAGCGTCGTGACATCATCGAGTCCATGGTGCTCCTGTCTCGTCGCCACCAGCTGTATCCCGCGGCGATACGCAATCTCGCCGCTATAGTCATGGTCTGTACCCGCCAGGATGCCAAATAGCGTCGACTTGCCGACACCATTACGTCCAACGACCCCAATCTTTTCGCCATCAGCAATACTCATCCGCAGATTTGTATACAGCTGCTTGGCTCCAAATGATTTTTCGGTGATAGCAATATCAGCAATCATCCTCCTATCATATCAGAGGTGGTATGGTAATCTTGAGTTATGCCACAAAAACACAAGATTCGACATGCTGGACCTCACCAGCCGCAAATGTGCAGCGGAAAACGATGTTATGCGACGAAACTTGAAGCAGAACAGGTAAAGGCTCAGCAGGAGATCATAAATACAGACCTCTCGCTCGCGACATACCACTGCGTCACATGCGGATCATGGCATCTCACTCGGCGAAAAGACTCCGACCACTTCGTAGGGTAGATATTGCTATAATAAGATTATGACAAAGCAAAAAGAACGAGTAATCGTAGTCTATAC
>CAZIEB010000002.1:53212-54599 GCA_964538665.1 uncultured Candidatus Saccharibacteria bacterium | reverse complement strand
GATTTTGCCTATAGTGCCGCCACGAGCGGCGACTACCAACTTGTCGTCTGCGACGAAATAAACAACGCTGTGCATGACGGCCTGCTGTCTCCCAAAGACCTCAAAAAACTCATCACCGACGCACACCCGCAGACAAGCCTCTGTCTAAGCGGGCGGAATTTCCCGAAAGACTTGCTGCCACTTGTCGATATCGCGACTGACATGACAAAACTCAAGCACCACTATGATGATGGCTTTATCGCCAACAAAGGTATCGACTACTAGTTTTGCGACGCCGCCCACTGGTCTGTCTCATTGCATAAGCGTTGTTTGGTAGGTACACTTAAAAGGTAATGCCAAAACGAAAACAAAAAGGTATCGAACTCCGCATGAAGGTTTTTTGGTGGGGTGCGCTCTTTGCGACACTCGTCGCCGCGTGGTACCTGACATCCTGGCTGTCATTTATCATGACTCCTGCGCGCGATACCTATACCTTTGCCACCAGCTTTTCGGTCAAACAAGCCGACGCACTTGGTGTCGACTGGCAAGAAAACTATACCGCGCTGCTGGATGATCTCGAAATACGACAATTTCGACTGATGAGCTATTGGGATGACGGCGAGCCTCGCCCTGGCGTATACGACTTTCATGACCTAGATTGGCAAATGGATGAAGCAGCCAAGCGTGATGCCAAAGTAAGCCTCGCAATTGGCCTGCGACAGCCTCGATGGCCAGAGTGTCACGAGCCACAGTGGGCAACACAGTTGCAGCCGGAGGCATGGCGCGTTGCGCTCATGGACTACATAGAAGCAGTGGTCACGCGGTATGAAGATCATCCGGCGCTCGAATCATTTCAGCTCGAAAACGAAGCGCTCGCGTGGTGGTTTGGTGACTGCCGCGAAAATCCCGACCCGCAGCGCATCAATCAAGAATTTGAGCTCGTCAAATCATTGACCGATACGCCGGTGTGGATGAGTTTGAGCGACCAATATGGCTTGTCTATCAATCCGCCGATTCCAGATGCCTACGGCTACTCGCTGTATTTGTACGTGCACAACAATTTGCTCCCCGGCACGTACGTAAACCCATCGCCACCAGTGTGGTTTCACAATCTTCGCGCGGTCGTGCTCGATTCGCTGCACGACAAGCCATTCTTTCTCCATGAACTTCAGCTGGAACCATGGGGTCCTCGAGAAATTAGACTTCTCTCCGAACGAGAGCAAAACATCACCATGAGCCCTGAGCAAATCAAATACAACCTGCAAAACGCTCGCAAGCTAGGTTTTGACCAAGTCTACACATGGGGTTCAGAGTGGTGGTACTGGCGCAAACAACAAGGCTCAGACATCGTCTGGGAAACAATTCGCGAAGAAATCAAAGATTCACGAACCGAGCAGTAGCTCATAGC
>CAZIEB010000002.1:36006-53112 GCA_964538665.1 uncultured Candidatus Saccharibacteria bacterium | reverse complement strand
GGGAAACAATTCGCGAAGAAATCAAAGATTCACGAACCGAGCAGTAGCTCATAGCAACATGTTACCGGCTATCTGCTAGTTAGATGACGATTTCGTCTTCTTTGTCATCACCGGGATGACGCCGAATCATTTCACCAAATTTACTAAATGTAAATTTTTGTTCATCGCCATTATACGTAAATCGCAAAAATTTCATAGGGAAGTACGTCGCAAGATAAATAAATATCGGGATCCGTGCAGAAGCGCTCTTGATACCATGTGCTTTGTAAGTATTTTCAAACCGCATGACGTATTTGTAGAAATCTTTTGGAGAATCTTCCAGGCGTCGAGCCGACATACCGCCTACCATCTCTGGGATATACACGACTTTGTAGCCGTGCTCGTGCAAATGCAGTGCGATATCGATGTCTTCGTGCATTTTGTCCTCTTCATCGGCGCAGAGGTGCGGCAAAATCTTTTTCCAGACACTTCGACGAACCGCCATGTTGCTCCCAAACAAAAATCGGTGGCTCTTGGCAAGCTTATCTAATGTCGACCGAATCTGATTGTCCGCCCGAAACCCAACATTGCGTGCAGGCATATCGTGATAGACAACCGGGCCAGAAGCAGCCGCAACCTCCGGGTCAGCGAATGCGTCTTGCACGGCTTCTACCCACATATCTTCTAGTGTCGAATCAGCGTCTATTCGACCTATCACATCGCCCTTGGCGCGGGAAATGCCATAATCACGTGTCGGTACAATTCCTTGCAAGTCAAACTGTTTGAGCAGACGAATCGTAAGCTGGTCTTTGTGCTCAGCACGAAACGCGCGAACCACCGCGGCAGTGTCATCGGTTGAACGGTTGTTGACTACAATCACTTCTAGCGGTCGTACAGTCTGGTCAAGAATACTCTCAAGACATTTCTCAATGGTATCCTCTTCGTTATACGCCGGTATAACGACAGATACTGTCGGTGCATGTTTCATTGGGGCCCATTATACGACGTGACAACCTATTTGGGCAAATACCTCAAGATGGCCTTGCTGAGTTTTGCATAAGGATTTGTGTCGGTTTTTGCGCGTTTCATACTCTGCTGATACTCGTCAAAAGCTCTCGGCGTCGAAATGAGCCGCTCAAGCTCGGCCACGACTTGTGCAGGGTGGGGCGCGTACTTCCCGAAATGGTTACCGACGACATAATCGACGTTTTGTTCTTCTTGCCCCGGCACCACATCATACAATATCAGTGGTCGCTGCAGCACCAACGCTTCGTTGACCGTCAGCCAACCGCTTTTTGAACAAATCACGTCGCTGGCGGTCATATAATCAGTCATTTGGTCGGTAAAACCTTTGACGATGACTTGTGTGGCATGAGGAAACTCGAGCTCAGCGAAGGCCTCTCGCAGCTCATCATTGCTCCCGGCATTTAGCACAATTTGATATGGCAGCTCTATCCTCCCAATTGCTTCGGCGACTGCAATGATTTTTTTGTGGTTGAGGCCAGCCCCGCCAGCCGTCAGAAGTATGGTAAACGTATCTGTCTCGAGCCCTAGTCGCTCTCTTGCAGTGGTCTTGGACACTGGGTCATAGAACTGTTTTGCGGCTGGAAATCCGATGAATCTGACTTTTGCGCGGTCTAGGCCTCGTGACACCAGATAATTGATTGTATCTGGTGTTGCCGTCAATGTCAGATCGGCCCGTTTTGAGAGCCATATACCCTGGACTCGACCCGCATCGGTCACGGTGACAATGATGGGCGTCGTCCCGCCGTGATGATCTCGTGCCATGGCTGCAACATCAGCGAGCAAGGGAAATGTCGCGATGATGAGGTCGGGTTTTTCTCTCGCATAGGCATCTTTGGCGTACTTCATAAAGAGCAGCCTGCCAAGTCCAAGTAGCAGCCAGGGAAAACGATCTGTCAGGGCGTAGTAGACACGGTACCAAAACGCACCAGCACGAGATGTTGATCCCGCATAGACCTGCGCTGACCTATCACTAAACGCTGGCCAGGCATCATGGATGACGTCGAGGGTTTTGATAGTAAGCGTTGGGTCAGCTCGTGACAATACTTCTTCAAGATTGCGACCCATCGCCTTGTGCCCACCACCGAGCCCAACGGTCATGATAAGGACCTTTTTTGGTGGTGATGAGGCGCTTTTTTTCATTGCTAGTATTATATCGGCGAGACGATTATACGCCTAATTTTCCAATCCCCGTAGTAGTAGGTCTGCCACTTCTTGCGGGAATATGACTGGAGCGACATGGCCGCCGCGGCACCAGGATTCGTGCGAGCCGTCAGTGTGGCGGAGGTACCATTCGCGGTCTTTGGCCGAGACGAGGAGATCACCGTGCGCATACACAACTTGTACCGGCACGGACAGCTTGGTCGTATCGTAATATGCAGTGTACTTTGGTATCAACTCAAGAACATCAAGCATATGAGCCGTGTATCGGGATGATTCTTCGCGCCGCGAAGCTTTCATTCGTTGGTAGGCGCCGCGGGGCCACTCAGGCCGAGAGCCAAGTTTTGTGATGATATCGACTACCGTATGTGAACGATGCAGACGGAGCGTCAACGCGTCACCGATACTGCGGCGCATGAGCCACGTAAAGCCGACAAACCACCGACTCAATAGCGTGCCGGATGCAATCAGACAGAGTAGCGCCACGTGACGAATCTTTTCCGGATATCGCTCGGCAAGCCCGTACGCGACCATCGCACCATGAGAGTGACCGACGATATCGTACGGTCCATCACCAGCGACGTGCTCGATGATCTTGCGTGTTGCGTCGATATATCCATCCCATGTCGCCTCAGCAACATCGGCATTGTCACCAAAGCCAGGGAGGTCGATGGTGTACGAGTCGGGCCGACCAACTACAGCTACAAACTCAAGCAAGCTTGTGCGATCACCAGAAAAACCATGGAGAAAAATTGTTTTTGTGCTCATTCCTGAGCTCTAGTATACGCGAATGACAACAATGCAACATTCTTGCACTAGTCATAGAGAGATATGCTTTATATTATATATAATAGCACACTTTGACTATTTATGCAAGTGCCTCTCTCTGATACAATAGTTCTCATGAAGAAAAAGCCAACTCAGCCTAGTACCGTGATCAATCGACGCGCTCGATATGACTATGTATTGGGCGAAGATTTGGTTGTCGGCATCGTTTTGACAGGCCCTGAAGTCCGCGCCGCCCGCGACAATCACGTCCAGCTCAAAGGCTCATACGCGTCTATCCAAAAAGGCGAACTGTGGCTCAACAACGCTAGTTTTAGCCTCAAACACAACACCGCCGGCCAGTCCGGCTCCCGTGCTGTCGATACGAGTCCTCGCAAACTACTTGCTCACCGCAAGCAGATAGACGCCCTCGCCGCGCAAAAAAAGTCTGGTATGACAATTGTTCCGACCAAGCTTTTGCCCGCAGGCAATTACATCAAGCTCGTCATCGCCCTTGGTAAAGGCAAGAAGAATTGGGACAAGCGCCAAAGCATCAAAAAACGTGACATCGAGCGCGAATCACGCCGCCAACTCTAAACTGTTTAAGAAACTTTTGTACCAACTACTTCGCCTGAGGCTGCTCTGGCTATATTGCCATCGCTCAGCAAGTCGCAGATGATAAGTGGAATCTTTTGCTCCATGGCAAGCCCGAGCGCGGCTTTGTCCATGACCGCTATTGCTTCATTGGCAAGCGCATCCTGATACGAGATTGCGTCGTATTTGACTGCATCGTCGTGCTTGGCGGGGTCTTTGTCATAGACTCCATCGACTTTGGTAGTTTTTATTACCACGTCGCAGTCGAGCTCTAACGCTAGGTTTATTGCTGCTGTATCTGTCGTCAAAAACGGTCGACCGGTACCGCCGGCTACAATAATTACTCGGTCTTTGTCGAGATGGCTCGTCGCACGGCGGTGAGTAAATTGATCGATGACCTGATCGGCTTTGATATTGCTGATCGCACGAGTTGGCAATCCTGCGTGGTTGAACACATCAGCCAAGGTGAGCGCATTCATGACGGTAGCAAGCATACCGACATTGTCTCCGGTAATACGCTGTATTGCGTCACTGGCGAGCTGTGCACCCCGAGCGTAATTACCGCCACCGACCATGACGACTATTTGCACACCGGTCGATTTTGCCTCACGGATTTGCTCAGCAATCCACTGGGCCCGAGCGGTATCAAACCCGCCGCTTTGATCGCCCTGTAATTGCTCCCCTGATAATTTGAGTAAGATTCGTTTATACATACTTCTAGTATACTTAAAAACATGAAACTCTATTCATGGAACGTCAACGGCATCCGAGCAGTGCTGGGCAAAGGCGCTTTGCAAGAATTCATCACTGCCCACGACCCAGATATCTTGTGCCTCCAAGAGACCAAAGCCGAACGCGGACAAGTCGAGCTGGACCTCCCTCAGTACCACGAACATTTTTTTAGTGCTATCAAAAAAGGCTACAGTGGCACCGCAATATTCTCCAAAAAACCTGCAATCCGCTACGAGGATGGATTTCCTGATGACATTATCGAGCGGTACAACGTTACTGGCGACACCTACGGCAACCCAAACCAAGAAGGTCGCATGATCGCAGCGGAATTTGGTGAGTATTGGGTTGTAACATGCTACACGCCAAACTCAAAAGGTGATTTGAGCCGACTTTCACTGCGCTACGATAGCTGGGATAGGGCAGTACTCGCATATATCCAGCAACTAGAAGTAACTAAGCCGGTCCTGTATTGCGGCGATATGAACGTCGCACATCAAGACATAGACCTCGCAAACCCCAAAGCTAACATCGGCAAACATGGCTTTACCAATGAAGAGCGTGAACGATTCCAGGGTTACCTCGACGCAGGCTATGTCGATGTGTTTCGGCGTGACAACCCTGAGCTAATCGGAGCTTACACCTGGTGGACACACTGGGCCAACGCCCGCGCACGAAATGTCGGCTGGCGCATAGACTACTGGCTCGCAAGTGCCCACATCGCTGATCGTGTCACAAACCCGCAAATCCACCCTGATGTCACGGGCTCAGACCATTGCCCGGTCAGTATAGAAATCCAATAACTGGTACAATAGAACCATGTTAAGTCAATCAATCCAAGACAGGTTGGACAGTGCTCGGGCACTGCAGTTGCAGTATCGCCCAAATGAAGCAGTTGCCCAAGAATTACGTACAAAAGAGCTCATTATGATCGTCTCGCCGACAGCGACCGGCAAGTCGTATCTCATGCACCAAGTTGCCAATCAAGACGCTGAGTGCGAGCGGGTGCGGGTCTTTACGACCAGACCGCCTCGTAGCGATGACCAACCGGGTGCATTTGATTATGTCCCGCATGACGATGCACATGTCAGTCAAATACTCGAACAAATCCGCCGCCGAGAGCTCGTGCAGTACATGGTGCACCCGACGACCGATATGGTGTACGGGAGTGAACTCTCAGGCTATCCCGGCTCGTATAATTTTCTAGAAACTATCTCAAACGTCGTGACCGTGCTCAGGCTGCTACCGTTTGCGTCAACCACCGTGATAGGTGTGGTCGTGCCTGTAGAGCAGTGGCAACAATGGTTTTTTGCACGGTATCCTGAGCAGTCACCTGACCGCACAAAGCGCCTCCAAGAAGCCGTGACTTCACTGGAATGGCTGACTGATTCTACTCATGAAGACCTGATACATTGGGTTATCAATAGCGCACAGCATCATGCCGCAGAGACGATGATCGATATCGCAAAAGACAATATCAGAGGTGATTATGGCCGAGATATTGCCCTCCAAATGCTCGAATGGGCCCGAAACGAACTAGGTGCCACCCTGTGAACATCGCATGAGTACCACCCAGCAGACCAAATTTGCCGTATTTGATATCGACGGGACACTGTATCGATGGCAATTGTTTCACGAGTTGGTGCAAGAGTTGACATTTGCGGGTGCGTTCGACGAGACGGTGTTTCATGAAATAAACGATCGCTGGAACAAATGGCGAGGCGGCGCAATGTCGTTTGACGAATACGAGAGTTATATCGTTACCGTACTCATGGCGGAATTGCCGAAATTATCGGTCGAGCTATTCGACGCAACCTGTCAAAAAGTCGTGGCGCAGAGTAGACACAAGACATATCATTATCCACGCCAGCTCATCGCCGATCTGAAGGCGCAGGGATATTTTCTCATCGCTCTGTCTGGATCGCAGCAAGAACTTGTCGATGGTTTTGCCGCGCATTATGGCTTCGATGTTGCCTTGGGGGCACTGTATGAGCGACAAGAGTCACGATTTACGGGCAAGGTCATCCGTCCAATACTTGGTCGCAAAGAAGAATTACTATCAGAGATTATTGTCACTCATGATCTGACGACTACTGGAAGCATAGGAGTCGGCGACAGCGAAGGGGACATCAGTATGCTTTCGTTGGTCGAATCACCAACCGCGTTCAATCCTTCGAGCGGTCTGTTCGAACACGCCAAGGCCTCTGGGTGGCCAATTATCATCGAGCGAAAAAATATTGCGTATCGTATGGAGCACCAAGACAATGCATTCGTATTGGCAGAAACAATCATCTACTAGTCCGCTGTTTCCGGATATCGAGTGGAACAAGCCCGAGCAAAAAACGCGAGCAGGCAAGCTCGCAATCATCGGCGGCAACAAACTGAGTTTTGTCGCAACTGCCACTGCATACCAGGAAGCGAGCACTATCGGGGCGGGGCAAGTTCGCGTCGTACTACCAGATGCTCTCAAGCCAGTCATTCCTGCGACAATACTCGATGCTGTCTACGGCGACAGCACGCCCGCCGGCAGTCTCGGCAAAGATAGTCTGGCGACAGTACAGTCTTCGATGGCCTGGGCGGACCACGTACTATTCATCGGCGACGCAGGACGAAACTCCGAAACAGCCATGCTCTACGAAACATTGCTCGCGAGCCCTGGTGCGATCACCGTGACACGTGACGCAGTCGACCTCCTCAAACACGTCACCCCAAAGTTACTCGACAGGCCAGACACGACGCTCGTCGTCTCATTTGCACAGCTCCAGAAACTTTTTCAGGGTGTGTATTATCCAAAAATGCTCAGTTTTGCGATGCAAATCAATCTACTCGTAGAAATCTTGCACAAATTTACCATCACATATCCAGTGACCATCGTGACCTATCACCAAAACCAACTACTCATAGCGCACGACGGCAATGTCATCACCCAAGAATTTGAGCAACCGATGATGATATGGCGCGGCTCTGTGGCAACTGCAATCGCGTGCTACCAGCTATGGACGCCCAAAAAACCACTCGAATCCACCACCACGGCAGTTTTTAGTCTTGCCTAATCGTGCCTGAAGATTTACCATATGCTTAATGGAAGGTAAAACCAACATATGAAATTCCCTCACCGCGGGGAGCTAGCCCGTTATCACACATTGCCAAAAGACTTCGTCGGCCCATCAGAGGCCGACGATTTATTTTCGATTTACGAGAAGCTTAGGCTTGCCGACCATTCATCCGGATATCTATTTGCAGCCGCTTCTGCCGCAGCTGAATCTGCGCTAATGGCAACTCACCAATCAACTGATGAACGCCACCGTCGTCTTATCAGCGCCGATAAGACATGGGCCGAAGCTCAAAGTGCATTCTTACGAAAACATGGACACAAAGGATGGAACGAAGGACGACTAGAAGCAATACCCGACCGAATAGAGATGAATAAAATATATTTGCCACTGTACCATGACTTTGTTGATGGTAACATCAGGGAAGCGACGATAACCGCAACTCACCACAACCTAGTATCACTTGGCATAAAGAATTATGTGCATCATAACGAGGCAGAAGAGAACAATGACCCAGCAACATATATCACACGTAGCGGTCTTGGATATGAGCTAGGCACGCTAATGACAGTCACGCGGCTCAAATGTCCTAGTTTTTTTGCCATACCCACCACGGCACGGGCAGATGACGGTACCTTCTACCGCGAGGAGACTCATGATGTACGACTCATTCGCCAGAGTTGGGGGACCATTGAAAGCTGCATACCATACGAAGTCAAACCAAGTGATGGCTTGAATCGAGATCGATACCGTAGTGCGTATGTGCGAGGCAGAGTTGAGTTAATGATGCCTTCTGCAACCCAGCCACTTGACTTAGTAACCTATATGGACCGAGAACTCCGTGGAGACATCTCTCTCGAGCATTTAGCCGAACTGAATGAAATCACTTCGCGAGTACTACGACAAGCTGTTGATTACACGAACTCGATGAGACTAGGTACAGTAGGCTTACAGGCAGTATCATAAATTAATAAGGACCACCCTGGGCCTGTTTTGGTGCCGCAGGCCGGACTATCGCTGCGCTATTCCGTTGTCAACATAACGATTGAGTAAACTCATCGTTATGTCTCCGCCTGCACGACCCGGCATGTCCTTGGTGACACAAGATTTTGGCGAAGAAGCGAGCCCTGCGAGCGCTGTCTGGCGAAAAAATAAGTTATTGTGGTGGGCGAGGAGGGACTTGGTCACATTCTGCGACCCCGAAACTTCACGGTGCCAAGCATAGCTTGGCCCGGAAGATTTCCTTGCAGACTGCCACAGGCAGTCTTCACCCTCACTAGCGAATGCTCACAAGATTTTGTTCGTGTTAGAGTCGGCGTAAGACGCGCCTTGCGTTTTTTAGCATTTGGTACCGCGGGCCGGACTTGAACCGGCACGTCCCGAAGGACACAAGATTTTGGCGAAGAAGCGAGCCCTGCGAGCGCTGTCTGGCGAAAAAATAAGTTATTGTGGTGGGCGAGGAGGGACTTGAACCCTCACTCTCTAATGAGAATCAGATTTTGAGTCTGACGCGTCTACCAATTCCGCCACTCACCCATTACAAAAACTTATTTTTAAAACTGCTCGGCAGTTTTGTCTACCAATTCCACCACCGCGGCACAAAATGTTAAAAAACGGCTATTGGTCCTGCCCAAGCGGGCATGTCTAGCGTTTGAGACTATTAAATTGTACAATAAAACGGAGTGGGAATCTATTTATAATGCAACCAAACGACAATCGCCAACTCAATGTTGCGTCTCGCACACCACCCCATACATCTAGCTCATCTGACAGAGATCGGGCTGCTGCAATTATGCGCGAACAAATCAACCGAATTTACGATAAGCCAACAAAAACACCCCCTCACGCAGATCCTGTGAACCCTTCAAACCCTTACGAAAAGACCCACAGCGACGAGGGGCACACCGCGTCAGCCGCCCAATGGCAGCGCTATCACAGCGCGTGGCAACAATACTACCAGCAGTACTATGACCGCTATTATCGCTCGCATCATGCGCAGCTCGTCGCCGCGTCAGCCTCGACAGCCGCACAAACCGTCCCAGCCCAAGAAGTCGGCGTGACCAAAGATGTCGCAGTAGAAGAAATCAAAAATTCTTTGCGCGCCAATATTGAGTCTCAGACAAAAAAGATCCGAAAAAGTCGGCATTTTGTCCCCGTTATTAGCGCTCTCGTCGTGATGAGCCTATTTTTGTTTTTGCAGTACAACCGCGTCATCATCGCTCAGGTCAAAAGTTATGTCAGCCCAGGCTCTATCGCAGCCCAAAACGTCATCGTCGACCCTGCAGCCAGCCTCACGGTACCACCAGAGCCGCGCATCGTAATCCCCAAGATAAATGTTGATGCTCCGGTCGTCTACGAAGTGCCGAGTCTTGACGAACCAGTCGTGCAAGACGCACTCAAAGACGGCGTGATACATTATCCTATACCCGGAGCGAGCTCAATACCTGGCGAGCTTGGCAACGCGGTGTTTATGGGGCACTCGTCAAACGATGTGTTCGATGACGGCGACTACAAGTTTATATTTGTACAACTCGAGCAACTCAAGACAGGGGACAAGTTCTATATTCACTACAACCAAACCCGGTATACCTACACAATTCGAGCAACCGAAGTCATATTGCCGACAGAGGTGTCAAAGTTGATTTTGCCCGCCGACAAACCCCTAGCGACACTTGTCACGTGCACGCCCGTCGGTACCGCAGAGAAACGTTTTGTGGTGTACGCCGAGCAGATCAGCCCTGACCCGACTCAAGCGACTGTCGCAACCCCACAGCCAACCGATTCATCACAGCCAGCCTCTATATCTGGCAACTCACCGACGCTGTTTGATAGGTTGTTTGGCTTTTAATCTTCGAGAATTAGTCGAGTCGACTGCAACGCACGAGTCGCTTCATTGGCAGCAAAGCTATACAAGAACGTACCGTCTGGGCTCAAAAAGACCGGGAGAGTTGGTATGATTTTTGTCACGTCACTGACGTTCTTGCCGTCATAATCCAGCAATGAGATCGTATCGCCCCGAACAGCGGATAGATAATAATCATCGAGCCAGATCGGCGCAGAACCATGTGCGCGCTGCAATGGTTGCGTGACCGTATGCAGTTCGTCCGTTTCGATGTCATAGACGCTGTAGGCGGTGTCGTCACCCGAGATGACAAACCGCCCCGAGCTGTTGAAATCGAGCCAGGCAAATACATGGGATGATCGACGAATTGTTGCATGAGGTGCAGTCGCTGATTCACGAACTTCAACAGGGTCCTTGATGATATCCACCGCATCATCCGTCTTCACAGCCAAATAATAGTTCGAATAGTACCGCGATACATCCACGCTGAGTGCTACGTCAGCCGCTTCTGTGCGCACAATCGTCTCTTTGTCATCCAGGTACACCCCAGCGACTTTTGAGTCACCTCGCAGCGCGACAAACGCGATATCGTTCTCACGATACAATCGATACTCTTGCACGCCCGCGACCAGCGGCTGTGTCACCGAGCCAGCAGAGGTATCAACTCGTCGTAAATCATTGTTGGTCACTGCATAGAGCACATTTCCGCTCGTTCCCGAAAAATGCATATCACGAAACGGCAAATTGAACTCTTTTGTAATGTTCCTGAGCGCTCCATCGGCTGCAGTTCTATCTAGCCTAATATACTCTGTCGTTTCGCCACTGCGGTGTACAAGCAACAAAAATCGCGATCCGAAATCCCACTCAACGACTGAAAGCTCCGATGGCTGCCCCTCGGTAACCGTCAACAACTCGGGTGTCATGCTAATAGTTCGTGACTCAAGTGATTCATCGTTACTGAGATCCACAATTCGCACCGTTGGCTGCGCAGCGGCCTCTATCACAGCCAGATACCGCCGATCAGGCGTTGCTTTGGCGTCGCGTAATCCCTCGCCAAGCTCCAGCACAGGGCGCGTCACCAGTTCTTCAGGGATAAGACGTGCATAATTGAGCCAGCGTAATTCTCCGGCCTTGATAGTGACGTCACGGCTCCATGATTTGTAGCCTTGACGCTGCATCGTCACGCTGTGGTTACCGACAGCAACATCGCGCTTCGTAGGAGTAACCGCACTTAGTTGGCGGTCATTGAGTATTACTCGAGCACCAGCCGGTGTCGAACGGAACTGCAACAGACCGCCTTGTTCGATGGTGCGATCCGTGATATCAAACCGAAAACCCATAATGAGCAAAATACATAATATCGATATGCTGAGCACCGCAAGAGTCATAAACCCATACGTGAAAAAAAGTATTGCTTGGCGTTTTCGTTTACTAATCCTGTGATGATTATTCATCTCCAAAAGTATAACAGAAATACGGCATAAAACGCTTGCAATTGCGAGCCCGCCGGTGTAGCATATGCATAAGGACTATTAGCACAACAAAAAAGGGAACGCTATGAGGGGAAAACAAACAATTGTTATCAATGGACGTCATTACGACGCACTAACAGGTATGCCGCTCGACGACAACGAAGTCGCAGCGGTTGAGCACAATGAGCAACAAGAGGCTCCAGCGCACGAAAATGTACAAGTTCGACATAAGACAGTAGCTGCAGCAGTACCGCGACCGGCCCGCACACCAGCATCGCACGCTCATAGAGACCCTCAGCGTAGCAAGACGCTTCGCCGTGATATTGTCAAATCACCAGTCCATCATGCTCCCGCAAAACCTCATGTAGCCCCGAAAAAAGCCGTCGAGAAAAGTCCCCTCGTGCACAAATTTGCCCCTCATCCACACAAGCAGCATGTACCGGTCGCGCAGAGCCACACAGACCACGTCGTAGCTCCTATTGTTGCCAAGACACATGCCGCAGTGCATGCCAAGAAATCAGCAGGAGCCCACGCACCGCAAGCAAAATCATCCCGCGAGCTCAAGGAACACATGATCGCTGAATCATTGAAAAAAGCACCCACCAGCCACGCGCCGCACAAAGCCAAAAAATCACGCAGGGCACCGCTACATGTCAGCTCAGTCGTAGCCGCTTGTCTCGGCGTACTGCTACTCGGTGGCTATCTCTCGTACATCAATATGCCAAACCTCTCCGTCAGGGTCGCTGCAGCCCAAGCAGGACTGGACGCCCATTATCCTGGTTACACACCAAGCGGGTATCGATTTGATGGTCCGGTCGCCTACAGCAATGGCCGCGTCACGTTGTCCTTTGAAGCCACCGGTGGACAAGGCAGCTATACAATTGACCAACAAAAAAGCACATGGGACTCACAAGCAGTACTCGACAACTACGTGGTTGCTCAGACCAACGAGTACAACGTCAACGACACCCAGGGACTGACTATCTACACGTACAAAAACAGCGCTGCATGGGTAAACCGTGGAGTACTCTACACCATCAATGGTGACGCGCCTCTCAAAACCGAACAAGTTGTGCGTATTGCAACTAGCCTCTAACACCGACTCCTGTCTCTGATATACTGACTATATATGACAGTGCGTACTCGCTTCGCTCCTAGCCCAACTGGATATTTACATGTCGGCGGTATTCGAACGGCTCTATTTGCATACCTTGTCGCAAAACAAGCCAAAGGACAATTCATCTTACGCCTCGAGGATACTGACAAAAAACGTGAGGTCGAGGGCAGTGCGCAGCACCTCATCGACAGCCTCCACGCACTCGGTATCGAGTACGACGAAGGGCCAGATATCGGAGGGCCATACGCACCCTACCGCCAATCCGACAGGCTTGAGCGCTATCACTACTATGCACAACAGCTTATCGATGCAGGCAGAGCATACGCCGATCCGTATACAGCCGATGAAGTCCAAGCTTTCCGCGAGGAGGCGCAGGCGCAAAAGCAACCATTTTTGTACCGAAATCATAGACCAGCGCACCCACCGACTTGGGATGGCTCCTCGCCGCTTCGTTTTAAGTCAGACCCGCGGTCATACGAATGGCACGATGAAGTCATGGGTGATCTCGTCGCCCATCCTGAAAATATCGATGATTTTGTGCTTATCAAGTCAGATGGGTACCCAACCTATGACTTTGCGCATATTATCGACGACCTCGAAATGAAGGTGACGCACGTCATCCGAGGCCAAGAGTTCATCTCGTCAATGCCAAAATATCTCAATATGTACGAAGCGCTTGCTATCGAGCGACCTATTTTTGCCCACATGCCACACATCCTCAACGAGCAGGGCAACAAAAAACTCGGCAAACGAGACGGCGCCAAGGATGTCTTGGATTATATTCGTGATGGCTACTTACCAGAGACGCTCGTCGCGTTTATCGCCACGATGGGGTGGAATGATGGCACCGAGAAAGAAATATTTACGATAGACGAGTTGCTAGCCAGCTTTTCGCTCGACAAAGTTCAGCGCTCGGGAGCTCGTTTCGACGAAAAACGTCTAGTCTGGATGAACGGCCACTTCATACGCGAGCTACCGCTCAATGAGCTCATGAGTCGGGTCGAGACGTTTTGGCCTGCTTCGGCTGGCTCAGCGACCCCAGAATACAAATCTTCAGTGCTCACGCTCGCGCAAGACCGTCTCAAGACACTGCGGGACCTACCAGGTCTTACTGACTACTTTTTCGCAGAGCCAGAGCCAGATATGGAGCTCCTCGCGTCAAACAAGCAGCTCAAGAAACTTGCACCAGAAGAAATCACCTCGATTCTTTCAGCCGCACATGATGCGCTCGCCGCCAGCGACTGGAGCCCAAATGATATCCAAGACACCCTCAACAATTTGCTACAATCACTCGATCAAAAGCCGGCAGTTTTGTTCGGCCTCATCCGTATCGCCACTACATGGGCACCTTTTAGCCCGCAGCTCAATGACACGCTCGCGCTCCTCGGCAAAGATATCGTCCTTGCGCGATTGCAGCGTGCTATCAATCGCTAGATACCTCTTATGCTTTTTGCTATACTGCATCTATGATATTCAAACGCCGGCATGCCAAAATGCCAGCTCATCCTCATGGGGCGGACGGACCGTACCCTTCGAAACTCCATGCATTGCTCAAGACTCGAGAAGGAGTCCGTTATTTTGTAGCCGCACTCGTGCTCATCATTGCCGCTGGCACGGGAGTACTGTGGTATATCTCTACGTTTGATGTCGGTGTGACCCAGGACTCGATGACCAAACTTACCCCAAAGCCGAAATTTTACTCGCCGCTCACAGGAAATCAAGTCCCCGACGAAGCAACAACCCAAAAAGCCGTCACCGCAATCATGATCGAAAACAGCCCTGACGCCCGCCCACAATCAGGTCTCAAGGAAGCGGGAGTGGTCTACGAAGCCGTCGCCGAAGGCGGAATTACTCGATTTATCGCGCTCTACCAAGAATCACGCCCAGGGCTCGTCGGTCCAGTGCGAAGTGTTCGCCCTTATTACGTCGAGTGGGCAAGCGCCTACGACCCCGCCACTGTGCATATCGGCGGCAGTGCGAGAGGTCTCGAAATGATACGCTCGGGAAATTATGGCGTCGATCTCGATCAGTTTTTCAATGCCGGCGCGTTTTGGCGAGCCGATGATCGCGCCGCACCACACAATGTCTACACAAATTTTGACCGCCTCGACGCTCTGCGCGAGTCAAAGGGCAAGACGACCAGCACATTTGAGAGCTTTGCGCGCAAAGATACAAAGCCTCTCCCGACCCCTACAGCCACACAGATAGAAGTTGGTGTGTCGAGCGGTAGCTTCCTAGTCAATTACAACTACGACGCCGCCTCGAACAGCTATGCACGCTCACAGGGCGGAGAGGACCACAACGACCGCGAAGCCGGTCGCATTACTCCACGAGTCGTCGTCGCCATCAAAGTCCCCATGTCATATGGCATGGAGGATGGTATGCGCGAGCAAATCACGACTACGGGCACTGGCCAAGCGTATATATTCCAAAACGGTATCGTCATCGAGGGCTCCTGGCAGCGCGATAGTGCAACATCCCCTCTCAGATTGCTCGATGCCAACGGTCAAGATATCGTGCTCGCTCGCGGCCAAACATGGATAACCGCACTGGCAACAAATAGGAACGTCTCATGGCAGTAGATTCTAAGCAGCAACACACCGAAAAGACCATCAAGGCGTCACAGTACTATACACACCACGTCAAACGCATGTCATACGTCGTCGTCGGTATGCTCATTGCTGTAAATGTCGCTATGACGATACTGCTCTACATCTCAGGCTATGACTGGAGCCAAATGATACTATTTATCATTCTGCCAGCAGTCTCGTTTGAGGTATTTGCGATTATGATTATCCTCAAATTTGCCCTCGAGCCGCTCGAAATCCTCACGAGAGTCATCGCACGCCTGTCCCAACAACCGACCGACCTCGTCGCCCCGCCAATCAATGATTCACGCTATGTCCGTAGTGGCCTCAAGGACCTCGTACAGACTATCTACGACCGTGTGCACGAATCATCAAATATCGAGGATGATCTCAACAGCGGTGCCGCTGTCAGTGCGCACGTGGTGTCTGCGTTTGTCGACAGGATGCCATGCGGAATTGTCGGCATGAGCGAGAGTGGTCAAATCGTCTTCAACAACGCCAAAGCACCACTTGCAAAAGATGTATCTGGCCGTTCACAGCTTCAACTCGTCTTTCCGGAAGACGACACCTTCTCTGATTGGCTTGCCCAAGCGAGTACAAAATCAGTCAAAAGTGAGAAAACATGGCGCAACGTCGCCACTATCCCCATGACGACGGGCGAAGAACGAGTCTATGACGTCATCGCGGTATACCAAAAATCATTGGATGCAAAAAACGAATCAGTCGAGGTAATTGTACTGATGATAGACCAGACCGAAAATTATATCGAAGATCAGACAGCCGTTGACTTCATCTCTGTAGCTGCCCACGAACTTCGTGGCCCGATAACGGTTATCCGAGGGTACCTCGACGTCCTTGCGGACGAGCTAAACCCCCAGGTCGACAAAGAGCAGCAAGAACTCATCGATCGCCTCGACGTGTCAGCCTCTCGCCTCAGCAACTATATCAACAATATCCTCAACGTTGCCAAATACGATCGCAAACATCTCAAGCTACACCTACGCGAAGAGCGATTTAGCTACCTGTACGGCACCATCGCAGACGATCTCAACCTCCGAGCTCGCACCCAAAACCGCATGCTCTCCGTCAACATTCCTGACGACCTCCCGACAGTTGCAGCCGACAAAGACAGCCTGAGTGAGGTGATTGCAAATCTCGTCGACAACGCCATCAAATACAGCCCAGAAGGCGGCGTTATCACTATCAACGCAGTGGTTGACGGCGATTACGTCCGCTGCAGTGTGCAGGACAAAGGCATCGGCATACCGAGTAGTGTCGCAAACAATCTCTTCAAAAAATTCTACCGCTCACACCGCTCAAAAAGTAGTGTCGCCGGCACCGGTCTCGGCTTGTTTATTTCAAAAGTTATCATCGAGTCACATGGCGGCCATATCGGTTTCGTCTCCAAAGAGAACGAAGGTTCAACATTTTATTTTTCGATTCCAATATTTTCGACTGTTGCTGATAAACTAGTAGGGAACAGCAACGAAAATGAGGCTATTATCAAATCCAAGAGCGGCTGGATCCGCAACCACAACCGAGTCGGAGGCTAAATGACACCTGCATCACACATCAAATCCATCCTTGTTATCGAAGACGACCGATTCATCGGCGAAATGTACGTGCGAAATCTACGCAAAAACGGCTATGAGGTTGATTGGGTCGTCAGCGGCAGCGAAGGCTACGATGCTGCTATTGCAAAGCAGTACGACCTGATACTGCTCGATATTATGCTGCCAGAGACGCAGGGGACAGATGTACTTGCCAAGCTCCGCAACACCCA
>CAZIEB010000002.1:6151-35906 GCA_964538665.1 uncultured Candidatus Saccharibacteria bacterium | reverse complement strand
CCCGGTAGGGTCACCAAGAATAATACTCATCCTTGCGATGGGTATTATTCTTGGTCATTCTCGCCAGAGAAACCGAAGCCGGAGGGTTCGATAACAAGGAGCAGGGCAGAGGAGCTTGCTCATCTGAACGCGACGAAGTTATATCCTGATATTCCCGGTAGGGTCACCAAGAATAATACTCATCCTTGCGATGGGTATTATTCTTGGTAATTCTCGCCAGAGAAACCGAAGCTGGAGGGTTCGATAACAAGGAGCAGGGCAGAAGAGCTTGCTCTTCTGAACGTGACGAAGTTATATCCTGATATTCCCGGTAGGGTCACCACGAAAATTGCTCACCTTCAATGGTGGGCTTTTTTCGTGATCAATTCCATGAGGAGGAATCGAACGGGATGTCTGCGGTAGACATCCCCAGCACTTTGCGGGATTGATCGAGCAAAGCGATTCTCCGTGAGGACACCACAATCAGTCAAACAATAGAGCCGGCGCCGCAGGATGACAGGTTCTCACTACGTATGATACGATATACCACTGTTGCACCATACAAAAAACCAATACACGGAGAATCTACATGGACCTCGACCAAACGCCATCAGCAGAAAAGACTGTCATCATCGGCTATACCAAAAACAGTGACGAGCCAAACACAATCTTGTTTGCCGACGACGCCAAACGAGACGAAGTCTTATCATTATTTATCGACCCATACCTTGAAATGAAAAAAGTCCCCTATGATGGTAAATCTGTACTGGGCAGCGATGAATGCTTTGAGGTAAAATTGTCGCAAAACAGTATCGAGGTTATTGATAGTCAGTTTGTGACGTTGTGGTCACAGGTCAGTGGACTCAGCGATTATGATCCGGCAGACCACGATGGAAGTGGTATGAAAGCCCTGTACAGTTTCAATGGCAAAAAACTGATTTTCAAACGCATCTCCAAGGGCCAGCAGCTCCACGACAGCAAAATTATCAGCCTAGATGGCGAACCGACTGTGACACCACATATCAATGTCATGGCTATAGACGACAAGGTAGATGCCGTGTATGACACGCAAACTCATAAATTTTATTTCACCGATTTTCAAGCAGCAAAAGCCGTCTTTGGTACGCTCGAGGTGTATTACCGCAGCGCAACACAACACGAAGTCGACGAATGGTTAGACCCGAGCCTCTTCGATATTGACAGCCAGTTTGATACGTTTGCGATCAGTGTGCCCAACCGCAAGAAAATGTTATTTGCCAGCGAAGAGCTCAAGATTAACCTATCTGATGCCGAGACTGTACAGCGTATCGGTGATGCTGCAGTACGTCATGCACCAAAAATGCTGTTCATAAACGGAAAATTCAATATCAAGAAAAACGCTGACATCACCGAGGCGCTATCCATCATTACCGGGTCCTACTACCAAAACCCAATCACCGGAGACCTCATGATTGCAAGTAGCTCCAAAAAAGCTAGTAAATAGCCATTACAATAGGCAAAATTACGTTATTATCTTTAAGCTGACTATTAGCGAAGGCTGGGACATTCCTCGTGCATGTATGCTCTACCTGATTCGTGACAGCAATAGTAAGCAACTGGATGAGCAGGTCATAGGACGAGTACGGCGTAACCCTCGACTCATTGATTACGAAGACTTGAGTGATGAAGCACAGGACTTAGCAACGACTGCATGGATATGGGGCTTAAAACCAGAGGGTCAAGACAAAGTATTTGCCGTAAAGCTTCAAGATGAAGAAATAGCCAATCATATTAAAATTAAAACCACTCGCCTCAAAGGACTTACAGAAAAGATTGGCTTTGATGTAAGTACATATCTAGAAGGTAAAGACAAAAAACTTGCAGGCAAGAACTTATTTGAGCTATGGCGAGATATACAAAGTACCGACAATAGCGTTCAGGAGCTTATAAACGACTCTGCTATTGACACACTTATACTGCTACGTATGGCTATTGTTTTCTGCAACTCACTCATAGACTTATTGCAAACGGGGCTACGCCAGAAAAGAGCAGACACGTCATGATTAAAATGATTAGAGATATAGCAAGACTCATAACAGCTGATAATCCCGCTGAGGAGCAAAACGCCTACGAACACCTTAATAAAGCTATAAGCATTTCTGTTATAGAACATGTGAATATACCTGTAGACAAACTCTCAGTTGTTTACGGCAAGTTTATTGCAGGCGTAGTAGACTCAGACGGTAAACATCCAGAAATGATGTTAGCGGGACTGTTATTACCCCCGTTAACAGATGGTATGAAAGACTTTACTGATAATTTAGTTAATACTGCAGCAAAGCATATATAGTAGCTTTTTACATAACCAAAAGCTGCTAGTTTTCGCCGATTCCACAGAGTTAATCGGTATGGAGTTTATGATTTATGCTTATGGTATAAAAACTCCCTAAAGTAGTATCCCTATAGACAGGATTTACTCATATAGCCCTGTCAGCCCCTACCGTACCCCACGTATGCGGCAAAACATAGAAACACAAACAAACATCTAAAAAACTTAGACACTTACTTATACTTCTATTACTGGGTGTACATTCAGGCTGGGAATATACTAATCACGACTATGTATCTGTAATTTATACTCTCTGTACATAGGGTCTAGTATCTCTCGCCAACGTTTATCTTCTTGCTTAATGAGGTGTAAACTCTCACCGGTGTGGGTCACCAAATCGGAATTAAAACGGAAACGGTCACCCTGTCGGGCGGCTTTTTTTGTTTGACCAGATAGACGAGTCAGCGAATGTAATATTCGACGGTTACTGAGTAGCGCAAGTCATTTTCGCCGGGCTGCAGCGGTATCGACATCGAGGCTGCTGAGTCTGTCGCTTGATTCGACTCTCTCATCATAGGGTAGGGGCTAGCGTCAAAGCCAGACCCATCATTGACGGACTTTACGTCGGCCACTCGAAAACCAAGATTTTTGGCTGACTGGTCGGCTTTACGACGCGCATCTTGCGTAGCCTGATCGCGCGCCTCGGCTTCCAGTTGTTTGCGCCTTTCGTCGCTAAAGGTTGGGCTAGGTGTCACTGCTCCCTCTGGATTTGTCGTCACCAAATAGTCTTGGATTTTTTGAGCCAATTGTTTGTCAGCCACCGTAATCGATATGCTGGCGACATAAGTGTAATCACCAGTCTGCTCAGGGTAATACCCCTTGTAGTTGTCAATTGACGACTTGATGTCCTTGTCGTTTACGCCTAGCTCTTTGAGGGCACTGACGACGGCATTAGACTTGTCGGTAGCCTCGGACTGTATGGTCGATTGATCGGCGCCGACAAAGCTATAGCGCGGGTAGAACAAATACTCATCAGGCTCGGCTCGAACAGTAGCCTCACCAGTTACGGTGACAGTTCGGGCATCCTTGTCTTGTCCTGGCCGCCACGGCTGCCAGAGCACCAACATTACCAAGATAATACCAATCAACACCAGTACAAGCCAGCGATAATCAAATCGCAAAGTAATTGATGAATTTTTCCTCTCCATACGCCTCCTATTTATAGACTTATGATATCACCAATCATTTACTATTTGTCAGCCAGCGTATACCATAACTATATGGCAACATTTAGTTTTGATATAGTTTCAACATATGACAAGGCTGAGATCAACAATGTGTTTCAGCAAGTCCAGCGAGATATTAGCAATCGGTATGACCTCAAGGGCACACCTGCGGCGGTTGAGTGGCTCGGCGACAAGACCGGACTGGTGGTGACTGCAGCTAACGATATGCACCTCGAGAGCATCCTCGATATTATCCGACGCGCCATCATCGCACGTGGTCAGAGCACCAAGATACTAGACCTCGACAAAGAACCGACGCCCGGCAATCTCAAGCTCACCAAAGAAGTGCCGTTTATCGAAGGGCTCGACCAAGACAAGGCCAAACTAGTCACGGCGCATATACGTGAACATTTCCCCAAGGCCAAATCACAAATTCAAGGTCAAGAAGTACGGGTACAAAGCCCCAAAAAAGACGAATTGCAAGCCGTCATGCAGTCACTCAAGTCTACAGAATTCGCGTTTCCGCTCAGTTTCCAGAACTTCCGCTAGCCGACGCGCTCAGCGATATATTTGTAGACCAGCCAACCTGATCCAAACAGCGAAAGTACCATCATCATGCCATGCGTGACACCGTCTTTGATATCCAGCGCCATAAAGAGCGCAAAAGCGACGATGTAGATTAGTACCGCCCCCAGTAGCGTTATCAGCGTGAGGCGCACATAGCGACCCGATAATATTGACTTTATTTGCTCAAATAGTGTTCCGTCGTTCATTGTGTCTTTTCTCTTTTAGGTAATACTTATATTCTACGGTGGTTTGCCAGAAAAACAAGTCTACCCAAAGTTCTAATGGTGATTCATACTAGAGGGTAGTTACGGGAGTACTCCCAACGTTTTCTGGCGCATCCGCCAGGAGCGGACAAGTTTCCACTCTCGAACTATCACACGCAATAGGGTACATATAGCTACCCTCACACTTACTACCTCGGTTATTAGCAGTTTGCCTGAACACCAAACGCTCTATCCATGTAGTACCATCTCCACCAATGTTCACTGACAGATCAGTTTCGGATCACATGTCAGTCTTTTTTAACCCTAAAAGATCTTATCAAGGAGAGTGTGATGACAAAAACAATCATAAACAAACCAGTGCAGGTGAGCGCCGTCAGCTTTGGACGGAAATTTGAACCAATGCCACGACGAATCGAGTTTGAAGGTCGAACACTGACCTTTATCGGCGACGGCATCCGGTTTCTCATCAAAAACAATGGCCACATCACTCGGCTATTTGACATGAGTGATGGCGCTGCCCAGTACCGGCTACGCCACGAGGACAGTCGCTGGACACTCGTCGCTATCAGTCAGTAGCACGAGCACACTATCGGAGCCGCACGCACTATCCGTGCGGTTTTTTGATGGCTATGCTACTATTGGCATAAGCTTTATATCGATATGCCACGCAAATCAACTACACCGAAACCCCTCGCTATACCATCATTTGTCATGGATGGATTTATCGCGATCATAGCCTTGTATATAGTTGCCCAAATCGCAACCACTATCTTCGTTGCACTGACCTATAGCCCGGCGCTCAATCAAGGTTTGTGGGCATACATCGAACCCTACATCATCAACAGTTTGCCTATGGCGGCCGTATTTGCCTCATCGTGGATTATGTTGAGCCATCCATTGAGACAACGATTATTCTTGGCGCTGCTCATCACGACAATGACCGCGCTTCTGGCGAGCGCACTCTGGCGAATCAGTGCAATTATCGTCCAATACCCGGAGCAGTGGCTATATATCGGCTCATGGTACTTGGCGTTTGCCTGTACCGCATTTATATTGATCAATCTCCAGAAAAAACCTAAAAAATAACCATGGAGCTACTAATGCCCAATGCAACTCGTCAGTCGGATATACTCAAAAAACTCTTTATAGGCTCGGCGCTATTTGCGTTTGTCGCAAATATCGCACAAAGTATCTACTTTGTCGCTATGCAGTACCCCGACAATCCGAATCTCAGCGCGCACGTCACGTGGTTTATTGGCATCTTATTTATGATGCTCGTGGTGGCGATACTGTATGTTTCCAAAAAAGATCGCACGATGAACGTCAATAACGTCTTCGATATCACCGTCATGACAACGGTGATTATGTATGCCACCTACGGTATCGGCACGATCTTTATGACTCTACCGTATCCACTCCCTGACGGTACGTTTGGCGACCCATACCTCATCTCGGTGCTCTACATGACATTTCCGCTCATCGTAGCCATACCGCTACTCGTCATCGCCATTTTACGTATGCGCGCCGCCAAGCAGTGGTAGGCGCGGGGTAGAGCCAATCAGTATCGTATCTATTGCAAAATTATTCTACTTGTGCTATACTTAGAGTATCTAGTATGGATATCGACCAGGTTCGCTATTTGTGTTAGACAGGACAGCATCAGCTGCGCCGATCCATACAAATCTAAAAAAGAAAGTAATCATTGTATGTATTCTAATTCACGACGCCCGCAAGGCGGGCAGGGCGCTTCGCGCTCACGCAACGGGGCCAAACGATCCCCGAATTTCAAACGACGCGTTACCCCCGAAGACCGACTCATGTCGGCACTCGGTGATGATGCCGCAAAGGCGCCGTCGGGCAGTCGACAACCGCGCCAAAAACCCTCGCAGTTCAACAACCGTCAACGTAGCGGCAGTCCTCGACCACAACGCAACAAGGCATCGCGAGGTCAATATATCCACCCCAGCAAATTCATCAACAAATCAACCCGCGACGAAGTCCAAGTGGTCTACGAATCAAAACATGTGTTTACTGATTTTCCACTCAATCACAAGCTGCAAGCCAATATCGCCGCTCGGGGCTATAGCCAACCAAGCGCGATACAGGACCAAGCCATCATGCCGATGCTCGAGGGGAAAGACGTGATCGGCCTCGCAAATACTGGGACAGGTAAGACCGCGGCGTTTTTGATACCGGCCATCCAAAAGCTGATGGATACACCAGAGCCGCTATCGGTACTCGTCATCACCCCTACACGTGAACTTGCGACTCAGATCGATGATGAATTTCGTCTGTTTGCCAAAGACCTCCGGCTCTATAGCTCGGTCTGTGTTGGCGGCATGAATATCAATCGTCAAATCCACAGCCTCAAACGCCGTCCTCATGTGGTCATCGGCACCCCGGGGCGCCTCAAGGATCTCATCGGTCAACGAGTGCTCAACCTACAGCGCGTCCACACACTCGTCCTCGACGAGGCGGACCGTATGTGCGACATGGGCTTTTTGCCTGATATCAAGCAAATTATTAGTCACGTGCCTCCTCAGCGCCAAAACCTATTCTTTAGCGCAACCATGACACCTGTCATTGGCCTGCTTATCCAGGAGATGATGCGCGACCCGATCACCATCAGCGTCGTGCGCGGCGTGACGAGCGATCACGTCTACCAAGACGTGGTGACGGCCCGAGACAAGACGCACAAGATTGAAATTTTGACCGATATGCTCAGCAACGAAGCCTTCGAAAAAGTCTTGGTGTTTGGCGAAACCAAATACGGCGTCCAACGACTCGCTGACACCCTCAACAAATCCGGTCACAGCGCCGAAGCAATCCACGGCAACAAATCACAGCCGCAACGCCAACGTGCGCTCGACAAGTTCAAAGACAACACCGTCAAAGTCCTTGTCGCAACCGATGTCGCCGCTCGTGGGCTTGATATTCCAAATGTCAGTCACGTCATCAACTTTGACCAGCCTCACACCTACGACGACTATGTGCACCGTATCGGCCGAACCGGCCGCGGCGGCGCGACAGGCGAAGCATATACGTTTGTCGAATCACGCGAGCGATAACGCCGCATCTCTTTACTATCCGCCACTGTCAGACTACAATTGAATCATAAGCATAAATGGGTAGGGCGCTATAACTCCAGCGACGACAACTTTTGTATGGTATAGACGTGTCACTGAGATTGTCTTGGTGGTGTCTTTTGCGATTAGTGTACTCTGGGCAGTAGGTCAGATTCGTCACGACTGGGACATCGCAACTATCATGCTCACGCCACTGACGGGCATCCTGGCGCTCGTGACGTTGGTCGTCAGTATTCCGCTCTATATCTGGGGCGGACGACACGTTGCGCCGTGGACTTCTATCACCAGCTACCTCCTGATGTGCGCGACTATCAGCGTCCTCATTATCACCACCGGGCACAACCAGTCACCATTCCTCTTGCTTTGGATGTTGCTCACCGTGTTTGCGGGACTCTATGGCGTGCCTGGAGTATTGTTTATCAGCGTCGTGAATTCGACCTATGTCACGTATATCGTATCAACACAGCCTGCTGGATCGATGAACCTCGGTGCAGCGGTTTTTACGTTTCTCGTCCCACTCATCATTAGCGTCATCATCTGGCGCAAGCAAGGTGTCGCCGAACTCCGTTCAGACAAAGCCTACAGCGATCTCGCCAAAGAGCTATCGCAAGTTGCAAACAAGTCAGAAATCGTCATCAATGCAATCGCCGACGGCGTCATCGCCATCAACAATAACGGCACAATCCAGCTCATCAACCCAGCCGCCCAAAATATCATGGGGTGGGGCAAACAAGATGCCATAGAGCTCGATTATCGGTCGGTATTTCGACTTGTCGATGACAAAGACAAGCCTCTGAGCGACGAGACAAACCCGATACAGCAAGTATTACAGTCAAACACCTCCGTGACACGAAACGACCTCACGCTGGTGACGAGTACCGGTAAAAAAATGTTTATTTCACTACTGGTGTCGCCAGTCGGGCAAACGGGATCCGGTGCGATTATAGTGTTTCGTGACATTACAAGCGATGTTGCCGAAAACCGTCAAAAAGCCGAATTTGTAAGCACCGCAAGCCACGAAATGCGCACCCCAGTCGCAGCAATCGAAGGCTATATCGCCCTCGCGCTCAATCCATCGACCGCGACAGTCGACGACAAGGCCCGTGCTTATCTCCTCAAGGCCCACGAGTCGGCCAAGCATCTCGGTCAATTGTTTCAAGACCTCCTCGATGTCACCAAGGCCGAAGACGGACGCCTCAATAGCAACCCCGTACCAATAGAAGTTGCTACGTTTGTCCGCAACGTTATCAGCACGTTGACCCCGACCGCCCAAACCAACCAAATTGCCCTCGAATTTGCCCCAGATGCCCAAGGAAGTACCGTCACACAAGTGATACCAGCGTACTATGTCAATGCCGACCAAAATCACTACCGCGAAGTACTCTCAAACTTAATAGAAAACGGTATCAAATATACAAAAGCTGGTGGAAAAGTCACTATCAATATCACTGGTGACGAATCACGAGTTGTCGTCAGTATCGTCGATACAGGTATCGGTATTCCACCCGAAGATATTCCTCACCTATTCCAAAAGTTTTATCGCGTAGATACGACAGACACACGAGAGATTGGCGGAACCGGACTAGGGCTCTACCTCTGTCGTAGGTTGGTCGAGGCCATGGAGGGACGTATCTGGGTAGAGAGTGAATACGGCAAAGGCAGTATGTTTTTTGTCGAACTTCCACGCCTCGATACTACCAAGGCACACCAACTAGTAAGTCAACAGCGATAGCATCGTCGTCATGATATCAGAGCTGCGGTCGCAGAATAACAGCATAACCGCTATAGATTTTTTTGGAACGAATAGGTATAGTAGTACGTAATATGACAAAAATCATGCTTGTCGAAGACGACAAAAGCTTGCGAGAAATTTATGGCGTCCGATTGCTCGCAGAAGGCTATGACATCGTGTCTGCCGGGGACGGCGAAGAAGCCTTGGCGATGGCAATCAAGGAGCGGCCTCATCTCATCATTAGCGATGTGATGATGCCAAAGATCAGCGGATTTGATTTGCTAGATATCTTGCGTTCGACGACCGAGACCAAGAACATCAAGGTTATTATGATGACAGCGCTCAGCTCCGAAGACCAAAGACAGCGGGGCGAACAGCTCGGTGCAGATAGATATCTCGTCAAATCACAAGTAGGCATTGAAGATGTCGTGCATGTTGTCGCCGAGGTTCTCGAAGGCCAAGCGATGCCGCCGCATGGAGCACCGACCGAGACGTCGCCGAGTTCGTACCTCCAACCGCCAGCGCAAGCCCAACCGGCTGGTCAAACAGCGATGGATATGGCCGGATCATCACCGCTTCCAGTGCTGGGTGGTGTACAGCCCCCAGCGCCAGAGTCCTCGGGCAACGCACCTCGATCAGCACAATCACGACCCAAAATTATTACACCTATCAACGATCCCACTGTCGGCGTCAACCTCAGCGAACTTCTCGACAAAGAAATCGCCAAAGAAGCCGGGCTTGATCTCGATAACACCCCAAAAGTCGTCAGTAGCGACCAGACCAAAAATGAGATCAACGAGCAAATCAATACATTTTCTTCCGAAGGAGCACCGCAAACATACGATACTGCGTTTTCGGCATATGCACCATCTACAACTACTGACGCAGGCGCATCGACAGACACGCAAGATACGACACGAACACCGCCAGCACAGGCTGATGTGGCTATGCTCTCGTCTATCCCGGCCGACAGCGGACTGACTGCTCGTCCTCAGAGCGAAGGCGACAATTCAGCAGCGACAGATCCGGCGGCAGCGAGCCTTCCGATTGCACTATCGACTCCTACGAATTTGAGCCCAGTAGCACAACCTACACCAAGTCCATCGACTGTACCTTCTCCAACTCCACCCGCTAATGAGTCAGCAACAGCACAGCCCGCTGCGCCACAGGCCCCACAGACCGATGCACTACCCACTCAGCAAGATGATACGGCGCTTCCGTCTATCGATGTAGAAGCCTCCGGTATGATTTCAGGACTTGATGGAGCCCAAGAGCAGGCCCAGCAACCAGCTGCACAAACCCCTACAGCCCCCACGCCACCGTCACAAGAATCGACACCTACACTACATCCCGCTCCTACCCAACAGCAATAACAACCGACCTCAGATAGGTAGTCCTGAGGTATACTTAGCTGTATGACCCGACTCAACAAATATTTGGCGCACAATGCCGGCATATCGCGACGCCAAGCGGACGAAGCTATCGAACAAGGTCGAGTACACGTCAATGGTGCTGCCGCGTCGCTAGGAACGCAGATTGAGCCTGAAGATACGATTACGCTCGATGGTACAGTCGTATCAGCGTCACAGGCCTACGCCTACATCGCACTCCACAAGCCCGTCGGCTATGTATGCTCTCGTCGCGCACAGGGTGACAACGCGACTATTTATGCCCTGCTTCCAAAAGAACTGCATCACCTCAAACCGGTTGGGCGTCTCGACAAAGACAGCTCGGGGCTAATAGTACTAACAGACGACGGTGACTTTGCGCACCAAATGACACACCCCAGGTTTTACAAGACAAAAGTTTACGAGATTAGCATCGATAAGCCGCTTGCGCCACTGCACCAGCAAATGATCAATGATTACGGAGTGCATCTCGAAGACGGCCCTAGCAAGTTGCAGCTCCAAAAACTCAACGATACCGCAACACAGTGGCAAGTGACCATGCACGAAGGCCGCAACAGGCAGATTAGAAGGACATTCGACAGTCTCGGCTATACCGTCACGGCACTGCACCGCACACACTTTGGCGCTTATACTCTCAGCAACCTTGCGCCAGGCAAGTCTAAAATTATCTCAAAATAATCTATTTTCGTCCTCGTGTAACAGGACTCATCAGCACATGTAGGAAGATATGGAATAGATAGAGAGGAATGTAAGCGCTTGGGGCGCCGAACGGTCAGTCCCGTTCGGCGCCCCAAGATGAGTTCTCAGCGTTGACCGGTGAGGCTAACGAACGCCGCAACCGCTGCGCAGGCTCCCTGGAACTTCTCGATCGAGTCGAACGTGCGAGAGATTTGGAGCCCTGGCCCCCAGGGCGACTCACCGATATAGCCCAAGGAATCACTCAGGTGCTCCCTAATCTCGCCGATCAGACGCGCCGAACCCTCTGGGGTGAACCCATCGCCGGTACGGAGAAAGTAGGTGACCGTCGACTGGGTCGGCACCGTGAAACCAATGCGGGGCCCGGTCAGGACGAACTTGTACTCCATCTTGGCAGGAGTGGGCGTGTGCGCGGGTACCGCTTCAGTCATGGCTTCTGCCATATCTCATTCCTCTCTAGAGAGCGAGCAGAGCTCGCAAACTTAGACGGGCGGAAGCCACGTCTATACAATAATTATAGCACTTTTGTAATAGTTTGTAAATGCCGCTTTATCTGTTATACTTGTAATAATGGCGCAAAAATTACCAACTGTTGCAATTGTCGGACAGACCAATGTCGGCAAGAGCAGCTTGTTCAATCGCATCTACGGCTCGCAAGAGGCCGTAGTTGCTCGTGAGGCCGGCACGACCCGCGACAGCGTCATCCGCAAAATTACATTGTCGTCCGATTCTCGAAGTCCGATACGCGATAAGATACATCCAAAAGAGCAAAACTCAAGCGCCAAGTTCTCGAGCCGCAAGGCGAGCTTTAGGGGGAGGGGCGCAGCTTCAGAATTTAGTTCTGAGGCGATCGGAGGGGCAGGCCCCTCCTCATCCTTCTGGCTCGTTGATACGGCAGGGCTCAAAAAGGCCGAAGACGATTTCGAAGCCACTATCCAGGAACAGATCGAGGAGGCCTCCCACGCCGCCGATATGATACTGGTGGTCGTCGACGGCACCAAATACCCGTCTGATACCGATCGACGTATCGCCAAGGATGCGCTGCGGAGTAAAAAGCCCGTACTACTCGTCATCAACAAATCCGATCTCAAAGGATCTCTGCCGGACGATGAGTTCCGCCGGCTTGGTATTGCAACAATGGTGCGAACGAGCGCCGAACATGCGCGTGGTATTGAGACATTGTTGCATCAGATAGCATCAACTACTGAACTCGCTCCTGCCGACTTAGCCTCAAATACTCTCAAAATCGCGCTCATAGGCCGTCCAAATGTCGGTAAAAGCCATCTATTCAACCGCCTCGCAGGCAAGCAACAGGCTATTGTCGCCAATGTCGCAGGCACGACACGAGACGTCAATCGTGTCGAACTCAAATACGAAGGCAGAGCAGTTGAGCTACTCGATACCGCTGGTATTCGCCGTAGCGGCAAGCAAGAAGTCGGTATCGAGAAATTTTCGGTCCTGAGGACGCTCCAGGCCATAGAAGAAGCAGACATCTGCTGCCTCCTCATGGATGTCAATGAATACGGCACCCAGCTCGATCAAAAACTCGCTGGACAGATAAAAGACGCCGGCAAAGGCCTTATTATTGTCGTGAGCAAATGGGACAGCGTCGAAAAAGACGATAAACTAGCCGATGCGATCGCTGGTCGTGTCGCGCACGAATTTGCATTTGTACCCTGGGCGCCACTTCTGTTTACAAGTTCGGTAACAGGTCAAAATATCACAAAAATACTTGAGCTGGCGTCCGCAATAGACGGTCGCCGCTCACAGCAGTTCAAGACTAGCGAGCTCAACCGTGTTCTCATGGAATGCGTCCGTCGGCACCCACCGGCTGGCCTCAAGAATACTTTTCCCAAACTCCGGTACATGGTGCAAACCGATACCGCACCGCCTTGGTTTGTCATTTTTGGCGGCAACCTCAAGCTCCTTCACTGGTCATACAAGAGATATCTCGAACGCCAGATGCGCGAAAACTTCGACTTTGACGGGACACCCATCATGTTTAGTTTTCGCCAAGAATCAGGTCGCATCGAAAAAAAACAGGCAAAAAAATAACCCCAGTAGGGGATGGTGGGCTGAGCCCACGGGCGCGCAGATGGTGCAGCGCACCCGTGGGGCTCAGTTGTTCAGCAACTCGTTGAAGAAGCTAAACAAGTTCTGTACGCCTCCATAGAGGAGGTCCCACACGCGACCGACGATGTCGGCCGCGACACTGGGGTTCGTTAGGATGGCGTACATCAGGAAGATGACGAGTATCCACGTCACGATCTTTTTGATCGGTGGCACGGTCGTTCACCTCCTCTCTATCTCGGGCCACAGGCGGAGTTGCTCGTGACTAATTATCATTATACCATATTTATACCATAAAAGAAAGAGGCCCGCCCAACACCACTCGGGTGCGGACGGGCTACTCCTTCTCATCCTTTCGATTTGTTGCGGCGAGTCGCTCATTGAGCGACCCAATAGGGCGCTGCGTGAAGCCACGGGGGTCGACTGTACCACCAGGCCCACTCGGGGGGCGCGACACATCGACGCGCTCAGGCAGCAACCATCTCGGGCGAAGGCCCCCTATCAGCGCGAGTGCAGCCAGTTGGACAGCGAGCACTATCATACTCCAGCCGGGCTGGCGTTCGAACGCAGCTATACATCCCTCGTACCAGGCGTGAAGCGCCCAGATGTTTACCACCAGCAACGCAACCGTGAGCACTTCTGTGCCGCCACGATAGCGTTCGCGCCAATAGTGGTTCAACCGCCCTCGGTATACGGCGGTACCGATGGGCACGACCGCGATACAGGCCGCTTGTATCACGTCAGGCGACATCGCATATACCATCCCAAGTGCAGCAAGCAGCACTAGTGGCATCACGATGTCAGTATTTATGAAAGAATTTCGGCTGTAGTCCCCCTGACTGGGGGCTCCTGCATACTGCTCATCACCTCTCAGGTGTCGTCATGGATGAGAAGAACATGAGCTCGTGCTCAATACGTAGATTATGTCATATTATATAATATTTGCAATAGTTTACACTGGTAGCATGAAGGTAATCGTTGGACTAGGTAATCCCGGACAGCAGTACGTCGGTACTCGACATAATGTCGGGTTTGCTGTGCTCGATAGCTATGCCCGCCTCCAGGGGTGGGAGTTTGTCAACAAGACCAAATTTGGCGCTGCTGTCGCCGAAGGGATGCGTGGCGAAACCAAAGTCATGCTCATAAAACCTCAAAAATTTTATAATCTTTCCGGGGAAGTTGTGAGAGCAATTACTCACTACTACAATGTTGCAATTGAAGATATTTTGATCGTCCACGACGAATTGGCACTGGCCGCTGGAACCGTACGAACTCGCATCGGCGGCAGCGACGCGGGCAATAACGGTGTCAAATCCATCTCAACCCATGTCGGCGAACACACCGCTCGGGTACGCATAGGAATTCGAGGAGAGCGGGCGACGGTTATCGATGATGCGAACTATGTATTATCTCGTCTTACAGAGGTAGAGAGCACGCAATTTGCCGATAGTCTACCGACAATTCAAGCCCATCTTGACGCATTCATCGAGGGAACGTTCACCGTGACAACACATAAGAGATTGAATAACACGGTAGTGCTGCAATGGTGCAATAGCGAGGACGGCAATGCCCGCTCAATCGCACCATAGTTGCATTTGGTGTATACTATATAGTCTATGAATGAGTCGGAAATCCGGCAATCACTCCGAAGTGTGGGCCTCAAAGCAACGTACCCCCGTATCGCGGTGATTACTGAGCTTTCACGAACACACACTGCGCCAAAAAGCGCCAGTGAACTTACTGCAACTTTGTCGCAATTTCCTCGCTCTACCATTTATCGGACCCTCGAAGCGCTAGAACAACGAGCGCTCCTCAAAAGCAGTATGATCAAATGGGTGCGACGCTATGAGCTCGGTGATGCACTAGCTCCTCATCATCATCACCTTACTTGCAGTAATTGCCAAAAGGTTGTAGATTTTGACTCTACGCGGCTCGAGCGTCGCCTCGAGACAATCGCAAAATACCACAATTTTACGCTCAATTCACATGTTGTGGAGCTCCGAGGCTTGTGTGATGAATGTCGCGACGATCCCAAGACAATCGCTGGCGAAGTGGTATCATTTGGTATCAAATCTATGAAGCGCCTCCGCCGTAAAGATCCGCTGCTCGAGCAGCTCGAAGCCGAAGATGTCCACACGCCATTTGGTGCACTCGATGATGCACAAGAGCCACCCAAAGACGCCCCTCAGTCACCACCCAACACAGAGGACAAGCAGTAGCCTTATCTAGTCATCGTGATGATCTTGCTCAGTGTTCGCAGTACCCTCAGAGTCGTGATATTCGTCTTCGACCCCGTGATTGTGCGGGACCAATTGACTCACTAGAGTTATCGCAACAACTCCTACGATAAGGATTGCCGACTGGATATTTGCCAGTCGTTTGGGATTTTCATGTATTTCAGGGATGATATCACTGGCGGCAATGTAGATGAAGAACCCAGCAGCAAGCGCAAGTGGATAGCCAAGCACCCAACTATTGTCGGCACCGAGCAGAAATGTCGCTGTTGCAGCAACGACAGTTGCAAGACCGCTGAAAATATTGATGATCACGACTCGGCTTGGTCGCACGCCTCGGCTCAAGAGTATACCGAAATCACCAACTTCTTGCGGTATCTCGTGGGCCGCGACTGCAAGACTCGTGACGATACCGGTGGGAACATCGACCAAAAACGCGATACCGATTGCGACACCATCGATGATGTTGTGAAGTGTATCGCCGATGACGACCATTGATGACTGTGATTTTTTGCGAGCATGATCATGGTGTGTGTGCATCCAGCCTGCCAGCCTCTCTATGACAAAGAACACAAGGAACCCAATCATTGTGTAGAACAACACGGTATGCGCGTCCAGGCCGCTCTCAAGCGATTCAGGGAGTGTATTTGTAAATGAAGTCGCGAGTAGTGCACCAGCTCCAAACGGCAATGCATAGCGTATCACCTTTGTTCGCAGCGGTGCCGCCGAGACCAGTGCAATCCCAAGGCCGAGCGACGCGACGCCGGCAATAAGTGACCATATGATGACATACCAAATTGTTTCCATGAGAGCTATCATAGGCTAATGTACATTCAAATGCAATTTTGTTGCAATTACGCGTCTAAATGCGACTCAATGTACAGAAAATATCACATACGTGTAAATAAACGGTTTATGTGGTATAATAAGGTGTTATTTCGTCGAGCGGCGAAAGTCGATCGACGATCCTCAGACCCGCTCCGAAAGCGAGTCTTACAAAAGGGGAAATCAGTCAAAAGGGGAAATCAGTGATTGCAGTGCGTACTGTCCTCTCACGCAACCACCACCCAGGAAGGGACCTGACTGATGTGGAGAAGCTTACCGCCCAGTTGACAGATAGTATCGTTTCTCTTCGACGACATCTGGCAATCAGCGGCCGTGGCTTTGACACGCACATTCTTCCGTCAAGCATTTACCCTCCGGGGGTTGGTTCGCCAACGCCTTCAGTTCTACGTGCGCTCAGAATTGACCTACCAAACGGAGGATCGATATTCGTCACCTCAACCGGTGATATCGCCGACCAGGGTAATGTCGATGGTGGTGACGGGCCATTGCCACCTTCTGCGTATCTGGAGCGCTACAGCAGCAACAATAGCGGGTTACACGCCAATGACCCATTCCTACGGGAGTTGATTGCGGCAATTACGAACGCTGCAGGCTAAGCGCAGCCTCCTATCAAGGCTCAAGCCCCGATTTCGGTCGGAGCTTGTTCATAGCTCTCACCAAACAAAACACCTCTATTGCTAGAGGTGTATGAATATTCTCTGTAAGGTACCAGGTAAGGGTGGGCATCACCTGGCACCATACAGCCCTTCAACCCACCCGGGCATCCCTAGCGAAGCGTCATCGGTATATTGATATACGTACCG
The DNA here is from genome assembly GCA_964538665.1 of uncultured Candidatus Saccharibacteria bacterium. Taxonomy (GTDB): domain Bacteria; phylum Patescibacteriota; class Saccharimonadia; order Saccharimonadales; family Saccharimonadaceae; genus JAPUDQ01. The sequence goes on along the minus strand of CAZIEB010000002.1, from coordinate 18,726 downwards.
TGCGCCTCTCCGCCATAAGGCGGGGAATACTTGATACTCGCCGTAAGAGGTCCGCCTGTCCGCCAACCGGCAGATCGGGCTCCGTATATCCTCGCAGAGTACATACGGGGTCAAAGGGGTTAGTATGCATACCTTGTAAGTGTTTAAAGTGGAGGGTAGAAAACTTCAAACCAAGATATGCAACCTAACAATATCTGTAAAAATATTGTTAAATGGGGGTATAAGGTGCGTTAAGTTATATATAACATAACTTACCGTTGCCTATATTAGCACGAATGTTAGGTTATGTCAACACTTTTTTACATAAAAGTCTATGAATATCAATAGAATATCACCAGATGAGCATAAATTCCTCAAGAGAGTGAAAAATATTGCTAAACCACCGAAATGCTTATACTATATCGGATCTTTGCCCGATAAGCCGGTAAAGGTTGCTGCAATCGTCGGTACTCGGCGACCAACAGCCTACGGCAGGGCAGTCACAGAGCAAATCGCAAGTGCTCTCGCGCGACATGGTGTCATTGTTGTCAGTGGCCTCGCCCTTGGTGTAGACGCTATTGCGCACCGAGCAACAATTGATGCCGGAGGTATAACAGTAGCAGTTGTCGCAAGCGGTCTCGATGACCCGGGACCTCGTACAAATCGCTCTGTGGCCGAGGACATCATAAAACATAACGGTGCGATCATATCCGAACAACAACCCGGCTACCGTATAGCCGGACCGTGGGAATTTGTCGTCCGAAATCGTATTGTCAGTGGCTTATCAGACGTCATTATTGTCACAGAAGCCAACATTAAGAGCGGTACAATGACTACCGTAGCCCAAGCTCTCGAGCAAGGTAAAGACGTATATGCAGTACCAGGGCCAATCACAAGTCCACTATCGGCGGGTTGCAATCGCCTGATCGCACAAGGCGCGCGACCAATAACAGATATCGATAGTCTGCTCGAAGAGCTCGGGCTTACCGGCCAGCAAACCTTAGCCCTCGGCGACACTCCTGAGGAAGCACTATTATTACAGCTGCTGCGTGAGGGCCTCAATGACGGTGAAGATTTACTTGAAGCATCAGCCTTATCGACAGATATTTTTTCGCAAACAGTAACAATGCTAGAAATCAGAGGAGTTATTAGATCACTCGGTGCTAATAAATGGCGATTAGGTTAGAGTTTATGCGGCTAAATCGTATAGTTTTTTGATGTCACCGTCGATTACTTGAGCGACTGCAGATAGATAGTGATGATGGCACACTTCCTGGAACGCATACAAATACTCGAGATCGTTCATGAGTAATGATTTATACTTCGCATTCTCATCTGTACCAGCCCAAAAGGCATACTCCTTATTTCGGTCCGTAATATCCCGAGCAAGATCAATCATAAGATCCTCAAGAAATTCCATTCGTGCTTCTGGCTCATACCCATCACTAACCCCATCTGCATACGACTCGTTTCGCTGCATCCACGCAGCGATGGCAGCGGTAAATTTTGGATGTTCTGTTTCTAGCGCGAGAACTAATTCGTCCTCCTCATCTTTGACTTTCCCCAGCTGTGTAATAACTTCTGCAATCTCGCTATTATCTGTAATATCTTGTTTCGTAAGGGCGTGTTCGCTGTAAAGGTCGATAAGTCCCGCTACTCTTTTACCAGCAATCTCTAGCCATTCCTGATTTGTATGCGTATCAGTAACAACCTCCACATTACCAATTGGACGCTCGTACAGACTATCAAAGTCGTCGTTGCCATCGTACTCAAAGTAATGCTTTCGGCCAGGCAGCTCATCTGTTGGGCGCCCTCGGTATCCAGCGTCCCCATTAGCTACCGCTCGTAAATAAGCCGTTTGATCATACGGCAATCCCATTTCACGCCTGTATAGAGCTTCACTAGAATCCATAATATTATTGTACCAAATATATGTTATTTTGTCAATATTGCGTTCTGGCGCTCAATTTTTGTGTATAGAACGTCTTAAAATAATTATGCTCCTGATTTAAGCCGACTGTCAATGATGTGATTTAGCTCATTTGCAAATTCTGACAAGCAGTGTAGTATTAGTCGCTGTACATATGAGCAAAAACCTCGTCATTGTCGAAAGCCCGGCCAAAGCCAAAACCATCGAGAAGTATCTCGGTAAGGACTTTACTGTACTCAGTAGTATTGGGCATATTCGAAGTATCGCCAAAAAAGCCAAGGGTGGGGCAGAGCCAATCGACATCAACAATGGATTTGCTACGACATATGAGATAGACCCCGACAAGAAAAAAGTAATCTCGGAGCTGAAAAAGGCCGTCAAGGCCGCCGATACTGTCTGGCTCGCGACCGATGAAGACCGCGAAGGGGAAGCAATTGCGTGGCATCTCTGCGAAGTCCTCAAGCTTGACCAGAAGTACACCAAACGAATTGTATTTCACGAAATTACAGAATCGGCCATCAAAGCAGCAGTCGCCTCTCCTCGCACCCTCGATATGCACCTCGTCAACGCCCAACAGGCCCGTCAGATACTCGATCGTATCGTAGGATTTGAGCTAAGCCCAGTCGTCTGGCAAAAAGTTCCTGGCGGCAAGAGTGCCGGTCGCGTCCAGAGTCCTGCAGTACGCTTACTCGTCGAGCGAGAGCGCGAAATCCGCGAATTTGAAAGTACCTATACATATAAAGTTACGGCACTGCTTCGCCACGGCAGCGACGAGTTCAAGGCAGAGCTGCCAAAGCGGTTTGACAGCGAAGACGAGGCTCGAGCGTTTCTCGAAACACTTATCCAGGCCCCATTATCGGTAAGTGGCGTCTCAACATCACCCGGCACGCGAAACCCAAGTGCACCTTTTACGACCAGCACACTCCAGCAGGAAGCCAATGCACGGCTTGGATTTGGGAGCAAGGCAACCATGGCCAGTGCCCAAAAACTGTATCAAGACGGAAAAATCACGTATATGCGAACTGATAGCATCACATTGTCTTCACAAGCAATGGCCGCCGCAGCGCAGTACATCGAAACAACATTTGGCAAAGACTATGTGCAAGTACGCACTTTTAAGACCAAATCCAAGAATGCCCAAGAGGCGCACGAAGCGATTCGACCGACCGATATGCGTCTTGAGCGAGCCAGTAGCAATGAATACGATCAAAAACTATATGACCTAATCCGTAGGCGTACCATCGCCAGTCAGATGGCGCCAGCAAAAATCGAGAAAACCGAAATAGTTATCCTGATAGGCAATTCGAAAGATACACTGCTCGCCAAGGGCGAGGTAGTTGTGTTTCCAGGATTTCTACAGATGTACGGCGGCGGCAAAGACGACAGTATCTTGCCGGCTATGACTGCTGGTGATCACATCGAACTCCAATCCGGCGAAGCCAAGCAGACATTTGCTCGTCCACCAGCCCGCTATACCGAAGGAAGTCTCGTCAAAAAACTCGAAGAGCTCGGTATCGGTCGCCCGAGTACCTATGCGACAATTATCAATACGATTCAGACCCGCGGCTATGTTGTCCGCGGCGAAGGCGAAGGGCAGGAGCGAGATGTCATCGTGCTGCACGCAGAAGAAGGCGCAGTCTCGAGAGACATTATTCAAGAAAAAACAGGCTCTGACAGAGGCAAACTGGTGCCAACACCTGCTGGCGAGCTCATCGCCGACTTCCTGTCAGATCATTTTGAACCTATCGTCAATTATGGATTTACCGCAAGTGTCGAAGAGCGTTTCGACGACATCGCCAACGACAAACTCGAACGCAACACGATGCTCAGCGATTTTTATGGACCCTTCCATGCAATGGTCAAAAAGTCGGGTGATATCGACCGAAGCAAAGTCGGCGCCTCTCGTGACATTGGTACCGACCCCAAGACCGGCAAGCCAATTATCGCTCGATTCGGAAGATTTGGGCCGATGCTCCAGCTCGGCGCCACAGAGGCGGACGACAAGCCAGAATTTGCACCGATGCCAGCTGGCGCGCGCATCGAGACAGTGACTTTAGAGCAAGCAGTCGAAGCTTTCAAGCTTCCGCGTGTCGTCGGTAAAACTGCCGACGGAGAAGATATCAAAGCCAATATCGGCCGTTTTGGACCGTACATCCAAGTAGGCAAGCTCTTCGTCAGTATCAAGCCAGAAGATCCGCATACGATTAGCCATGAGAAAGCACTCGAACTTTATGAGGCAAAACTAAAGGCAGAAGCCGAAAAGAATATTGCTGATTTTGGCGATGGGGTCAAGGTGTTAAAAGGCCGATTTGGCCCATACATCACCGACGGCAAAAAGAATGCAAAAATCCCCAAAGACACCGACCCTACGTCGATAACTCACGACCAGGCTAAGCAACTACTCGCAGAAGCTCCAACAGGCAAGAAACGCCGCTTCCCACGCAAAAAGAAGTCGTAGACCGCCATCCTAAGTATTGGCTGATACTAGTTATTATTCTATATTAGTGACAATTTATCAAACGACACGAGGGGTAGCACATGTCAGTCCATACCATTGAATGTAATCCGCTCTACGCTGATTCCCTTACGCTATGGGCGGTAAGGATAAGGAGCAGGATTGAGATCGTGAGTCCGAACGGATCTACCGAAAGGTATGTCGTCATCAGGAACGCCTATTTATGAAGCGACGGTAAGTGGGGCGTCGACTTGATGGGTGCAGACCGCAAATTACGTGCCTTAACGTCACAAGAAGCGGGTTTGGTGTGCAGTCGCAACGCCAGCGAAGATGTACCTGACCACATCGCATTCCTCGTCAAGCCATAAGCCGCCCATAGTGAGCCCCTGGTCGAGCATCCGCTCCCACACCGCTCACCGGGCGGTTCACTATGTAAATACCAAAATAATACAACATTTCACCCTATAAAAAAGTCTCATATTACTATTTACCATAAGCGCCAACTATGTGCTATAATAGTCGACATACAAGAATTGTGTTGTGAAATAACGAATTTAGTTGACTTAATACAAAATTTGTTCTATAATCATTAACAATCTGCTGAAAACTTATATCAACAAAGCCGTAAGAAAGAGGATACTTCAGCTATGAGCGAAACCGCCCAAGATACTACCACAATCGATACATCAAGCGCCGTCGAGCGTGTACTTGCTGGAATTGAGCGGGAACGCGAGCGAGAGATAATCTCTCGCCGTTTTGGACTACATGATCGCAAAGAAACTCTTGAGCAAATCGGTGACCTCTTGGGAATCACCCGAGAGCGAGTCCGACAACTCGAAAAAGCTATCCTCATCCGGCTGAAACTCGCTGCCGAAAAAGACGCTGAGAACGTCCAGTCTATCGAAAAGCATTTTGTACGCCACTTGCATGAGATGGGCGGGGCAGCACGCGTTTCTGACCTGGCAAACCGACTCCATAGCGCCCCAACCGAACGCGACCACGCACATGTTGCATTTATCGCAGAACTAGCGCCAAGCATCACCGTACTCGGGGAAAACGACAATTACCACCACGGCGTCGCTATCAAGGACCGTCACGACGAAAAGCGCCTCAAACAAGACATAGATGGTGTCGTCAAGACCGTCAAAGAACACGGCAAACCGCTGTCTATCGACGAACTACACGGCAAACTAGCCCATGAACACCCTGATCAGGTCCGCGCGATTGCATCACTCAGCAAGCATCTTTCAAGCCTCAAAGACCAGTGGGGCCTCAACAAATGGCCGACTGTCAACCCAAAGAACATCCGCGACAAAATCTACGTCATCCTGCAAGACAACGGCACCCCGATGCATTTTAGCGACATAGCCAAGTCAATCAAACAAAGTGATTTTAAGCGCAAAAACGTCACCACCCAAGCAATTCACAACGAGCTCATCAAAGACAAGCGATTTGTACTAATTGGGCGAGGCATTTATGCGCTCAACGAATGGGGCTACAGCAAGGGCACCGTCAGCGACATTATCCGCGATATCCTCAAAAAAGAAGGCGGACCCCTGACGCGTGACGAAATTGTACGCCGCGTTCTCAAGCACCGCCAAGTCAAAGAAACGACGATTTTGCTCAATCTCCAGAGCAAGCCAGAGTTCAAGCGAGTTGCAAAAGCAACATACGCACTTGTTGAGCCTAAAACAGCCTAGCGTAAGTGATTTGCGCTATAGAGTGTTTTCGGCGACAATAGAAGGTAGCCATGGGAACATTTATAGGTTTTTTACTTAATCTCTTGCTGCAGTGGTACGTCTGGATACCGATTGTCCTTGTCTTGGCATACTATACGTGGCGCAACTACAAGATTGCAGATCACCTCGAGGCGACCGAAAACGCCCTGATTATTCTTGAAATACCAAAGGCAAATGACAAAAAAGAGCTCGCCGCTGAGCAGATGTTTGCCAGTCTTCACGGTATCTTGCGTGATCGACGAGAACTCCGCGAGAGCGGTGGTTGGCAGGAGCACATTAGTTTCGAAATAGCCGCTGTCGGCAAGCTTATCCGATTTTATGTCTGGGTGCCAAAACACCTTCAGAATTTTGTAGAAGGCCAAATCTATGCCCAATATCCCACTGTACAGATACATGAGGCCGACGAGGATTACACACGGCGCCACATAGAGCACCCGGTCGTCCACACGGCAGAACTGACACTGAGCGACAACGAAATGCTGCCGATCAAGACATTCCAGAGTTTCGAAGTCGACCCGCTGGCCGGAATCACCGCAACCCTCGCAAAACTTGACACCCAGAGCGAGGAAGTGTGGGTGCAGGTACTCACGCGGCCAATCGCTGATGACTGGCATCGCCAAGCATCAAGCTATGTCGAAAAGATCAAAAATGGCGGCGGCATCAGCCTCGACTGGGGTTCGATGAGCTATTTCCTGCGTATCCTTGAGGCGCTCTGGACACCTCCCACAACGACCGGAGGTGAGGCAAAACCACGAGAACTGTCCGAGCGTGACAAAACCCGAATGTCAGAGGTGGAGAAAAAATCAACCAAGCTCGGCTTTCGTGTCAAGATTCGCGTGACATACCTCGGCGACAACCAAGCAACCGCAAAACTCCGTATGCAAGCAATCGTCGGCGCTTTCAAGCAATTTAATTCGACCAACCTCAATGGATTTCGGATGACAAACTCGAGCTTCAAGCGCGAGTCTCTCGAGCCCTACATGGCGAGGCTTTTCATCGACCGTGGTTTTATTCTCAATATCGAAGAGCTTGCATCGGTCTACCACTTGCCGCATACCAGCGTGGAGACGCCAAATATTGTCTGGGCAAGCACAAAAACCGCCGAACCCCCCTCAAAATTACCAGTTCTCACCGGAGATCCAGCGTACGACGAGCAAATGAGCGCCTTTGGGCTGACAAACTTCCGTGGCATGCACCAACAGTTTGGACTGTACCGTACCGATCGTTCACGTCACGTCTATATCATCGGACAGACGGGAGCAGGGAAGAGTGGTCTTCTTGAACTCTTTGCGCTCAGTGATGTCTACCACAACCAAGGCTATGCCATTATTGATCCGCATGGCGATTTTGCAATCGATAATCTCAAATTTATCCCTGAGAGCCGCATAAAAGACGTGGTGTATTTCAATCCCGCTGATACCGCATACCCCCTCGGGTTCAACCCGATGGAGGTTCTTGATCCAAACCTCAAAAATAATACATCGTCAGAGATAATCGGCGTGCTCAAGCGTATGTTTGGCGAGAGCTGGGGTCCTCGACTCGAGTATATTTTGCGATATACCATCCTTGCGCTCCTCGATCACCCAAACACCACTATGCTCGATATCACTCGCATGCTCACTGACAAAAAATTCCGCAAAGAAGTCCTCGCCAGCTGTCAGGACACCGTCGTGCTCAACTTTTGGAATATTGAATTTGCAAGCTGGAATGATAAATTCCAAGCCGAGGCCGTCGCACCAGTACTCAACAAAGTTGGCGCATTTACTGCCAATCCGATTATTCGAAATATTATCGGCCAACCCAAGAGCACATTCAATATTCGAGAAATTATGGATGACGGCAAGATACTGATCGTGAACCTGTCCAAGGGTCTGATTGGCGAAGACAATGCGGGAATCTTGGGCTCATTTATCGTCACCAAAATACAGCTAGCTGCGATGAGTCGCTCAGACATACCGAATATCGAGGATCGACGACCGTTTTATCTGTACGTCGATGAGTTTCAAAACTTTGCGACCGATAGTTTTGCCACAATTCTCTCCGAAGCTCGTAAATATGGGCTCAATCTTACGGTGGCAAACCAGTATATCGCCCAGATGAGCGACACTGTTCGCGATGCTGTGTTTGGCAACGTCGGCAGTATGATCAGTTTTCGTGTGTCTGCGGATGACGCGCCATTTCTTGCCAAACAGTTTGAGCCGCAATTTGAGGCGCCTGACCTCTTGCAGATGCACAACCGTAATTTTATCGTCAATATGGTCATCAGGGGAGAGAAGACCCCGGCATTTAGCGGTACGACCCTTGCACTGCCGCAGTCATCTATCAACCATCTTGACCAAATAGTAGCGCATTCACGCTCTCTGTATTCGCGCGATCGTAGCGTCGTAGAGCAGGAGATTAGAGATTTGATCGCGCCAATGCAGCAATCCAACGCGCCACAGCCTCCACGACCAGCTCAGAAGACGTGGCCTATCCAAGGCGCCTCACGACCGACCGAGCAGCCTGCTCAGAGCCCATCTGCTGACCAAAAACCAGCTGATACTACGTCTGATGCACCAGCCCCCAAAAAACGTACACGTAGCCGCTCACGTAGCCGCAAAAAACCATCTGATGCACCAGCTGACACTCACACATCGTCGTCTCATGAAAATAGACCTGCCGAACCTCAGTCGCCCAAGCCACCACGTGCGGCAACGACACCAGAGCCAACATTGGTCGTACACCCACCAAAACCGCCTATGGCTCCAAAAGAACCCAAGCCAAAGGCCAACAACGAGCACGAACTACGTATTCGCTAACAATCAACGTATTTGATAGCTGCGACAAACCTATAGAACATTTTTAGAACAAGTTCAGATCGCCAGTTAATCAATAGAATAATCGACGTTGTAAAAAAATGCTGGCTCGAGTACGAGCAGAGGGTTGGTGATAGTACTAGGCAATATAAAAAAATACGAGCGAAAAAGCGAAAACAAAAACACGATATATGTGCATAGATAGTGTACTAGAATGCATTACGTATCATGTCGCACAATATATCTTTTACGACATTCAATATAGGGACAATAGTTGAGTTAGTATACCCCTCCAACAGGGTAGTTTTTGCGTATATGAGTTCTAAAACTGTACGTATACGCCTATCGACGCCCTGAAACCCTTTCGTTATATCACATGCCTATACGTCTCAGCCGATCATCAGCTACCATTCGCTGTTGTTGTGTATTCATATTGTCATACGTTGTGAAAATTTGACTTTTCCACAGAATTATTTCACGCCCCTGCTCCTTCCCTACAATTTGACTTTTCATATTTTTGTATTTTTATATAGTTTTTTTGCTATCGTAAAGTATAATGCAAATAGAACATTTTTAGAACATTACCCTAGAGCGGTAGAGTATCCCTGCCGCATCAATTATCTATAAAAGGCTTTCCCTTCGACCCTGACGTCGAGGTATTCGGGAGTTATTCCTTGTGAGTCGAGAAACGTCACCGCACTCACGACATCAGCAACCTGGCCTGCTGGGTCCCGATCGATATGCAGTTGTACTCGGTATGGACGATTTTGCAGTAGTACGTCGACTTGCTTCAGAGTGCCACTAGGGATTATAACCTCTGTGACTGCGCCAAGTGGGCTACTGGCAATGCCGGCGACAGTCTGACCGATAAACTGCATCATAGATGTCGAGGCGACACGTTGTGATTCCACAGGTAGCCCAGATTCATCCTTAATACGGAGCAGCTCAATAGGGCGCAGGTCTTGGTCCGCAATTGTGTATGCGATACCATTTTTGTCGACAAAGAATGTATCCGCGCCGAGCGTCCACTGTGCGATGGGTTGGCGGAGAGCAACCGCGACCGTATGCGCGGCAAACATATCTTCTCCAGATATGTTTATGTCAGCAATTTCGGGGTGTGATTGCTGCAAGTCACTCCGCAATGCGTCATAATCTCGCACAAATGGCAGTCTTTCGATGAGATGGCTATCATAATATGCATCGACCGAAGAGATATACCGCTCATCAACCATAGTCGCTGGTTGCAAACGTACGATAGTAGAATCAATCAACATGATAAGCCCAAGCGACGCCAGGCTCGTCGCGAGCAGGAGCCACATGACCTTTCGTCGATGGCCGTGGAGCTCATGCGCCTCCAATCGTGACGACTTTAGCTGGGATGCGCTTTCAACAGCCGACATGACTTTCGATGATATACTCCCGGTAATCGTTCGGCTCCGTACATACATATTGTCCGTACTCGTCCGAGGGTTTCGAACGTTTTTTGGCGATCGCTGCCTACGCGTCTGAAACTCACTCATGACGAACGTCGTCCCGAGGCATTCTTTTGGAGCATTTTTGCCACATCTTCAGCAGCATGAGGTCGTGCGTAGGCATGGAGCGCCTGCGCCATAGCCTCTGTCTGCGATGTATCTTGCATAAGTTCTACGATGACATCTCCGAGGCGTGTGTCCTCGGCAATTTCTTTGTCCGTAAGTATTTTTGCCGCACCGGCCTCACCATAGACCCCGGCATTTTTTATCTGGTCACCCAGATGAGCCGCTGGTATGGCAATAACTGGCTTAGCAAGCCCTGCCAACTCTTGCAAAAACGTCGCACTTGCACGCGAGACGACCAAATCTGCTGCACCGAGCACTTGATGCATGTCTTTGTAGATAAACGGCACCGCAACGTAGTGGGGGTGGTCTGGTAGCCTCGGCTCGACATTGTCAAAATGTTGCGCGCCTACCACGTGGAATACGTGAATACCCGCCTCGATAATACTGTCGCCCGAGCGTACCATCGCCTCGTTGATCGCCATAGAACCCAACCCACCACCTGTTACGACGACCAGAGGAGCGTTCACATCAATAATTCCCAGTTCGTGGCGCGCGGCTTTTTTCTCGGCCGCATCCAACGGTCGAAACGATGCATGAATTGGGACGCCGACATAACGTGATTTTTTGGGGTCATAGCCATAATTTTCGAGAGGAGATCCCGTTCCAATTGCTGATGCAAAGCGCGCGAGCACTTTATTCGTCAGCCCCGGCCGGGTATCGGAATCATGAATCACTAACGGAACCCTCAGCACTGCAGCAGCAATTCCCATCGGAAGACATACATAGCCCCCTTTTGCGAACACCACATCTGGTCGAGACCTAAGCAGTATATACAGGCTCTGAAAAAAACCGATTGCAACGAAGCTAATGTCACGTAGGTTCAAGAGGTTTGTTTTCCAATCAAGCAGCTTGGTCAAGAGAGTCTCGCCGTGATAGCGACGTAATTTGCCGGCAACGATTGTCTGTACCTCGACAGGCACTGTTGCTGCATTCATAAGCCCCCGCGACTGCGACTCAAACGAGGCATCGCAGACAAACCGCACCGCAAGTGAACTGTCGAGCTTAGCCAGCGCGTTGATAACGGCGAGTACCGGAGTGACGTGTCCCCCCGATCCCCCTCCGACGGCGAGAAGTTTCATCTCGATCTCCTTTCGGTGTCTGTAACGATGTATATCTTGATATATGATACACGATACCAAGCGCAAGCATCATAAACAGCAGACTTGTTCCGCCAAAACTCAAAAACGGTAATGTCACACCGGTCAGCGGCAACAGCCCCGTCATAGCACCGATATTCACAATGACGTGTGAGGCAATCCACCCGAATACTCCGGCGGCAAGCAGCTTGAGCATCGGATCAGATACTCGCTCTGATGTCCTCATCACCCTCGTCAGAAGTACCGCGAACAGCCCCATGATTACGAGAAGGCCGACAAAGCCAAAGATTTCTCCGAGGACGGCAAAAATAGAATCATTGAGTGCCTCTGGTAGGTAGCCAAATGCCTGCACTCCCCCGCCGAGTCCTCTCCCGAACAATCCTCCGCTCCCTATCGCGAGTTTTGCCATGTCGATATGATATGTAGATGCATCAGTTGCGCCACTGCCGCCCAAAAACGTCACCACGCGTTCTACACGGTGCGGAGAGAACAATATTAGCAGTATCCCGAGCCCAGCTCCTGCAGCCGCACCGAGCGCCAAATAGCGCATCGCGATACCTGAGACGATGAGCATGGCGGTAATCGTCCCGATAATCGTAATCCCCGTCCCCATATCTTTTTGTAAACCGATGACAAAAAAGGCAGCAATCGCGAGAAGTACCGCCAGCGGAATCAAGGTTTTATCAACATTGTTGACATCGCCACTGCGTATCCGGGCAGCCAAAAAAGCCGCGATATATATCAGTAGTGCAAACTTGAGAAACTCAGCGGGCTGAAACGATACAATTCCAAAGTCAAACCATCGACAGGCGCCGTTGAAACACATCGCAGGCGGTGCCGACAGCGCCCCGAGTAGTGCCAGCAACATACTCAGTACTATCGCCGCGACTAGGAGCGGTCCGGCAAGTTTTTTCCAGACTCGCAGTGGTGTCAGCATGGCCGCAATAAACGCGCCTGTTCCTATCGCTAAGTACGACAATTG
>CAZIEB010000002.1:0-6051 GCA_964538665.1 uncultured Candidatus Saccharibacteria bacterium | reverse complement strand
CCTCGCAACCGTTTTGATGCAATCTGGATCGCACTCGAGGAAATCTCAACGACGAGGAGTATGCCGATGATTGGCAGCAAGAATATCGCATTTGTCAGCATTGCAACGACCCCGAGTGATGTCCCGAGCGCAAAGCTCCCGACATCTCCCATCATAAATCGCGCCGGATGGACATTAAACCACAAATACGTGATCAGCGTACCAAGTATCGTGAAACAAAACGCGGCAATACCGACATTGCCCTGCAGCAGCGCTATAATCGCATAGGTAAAGTACGCCGAAGCCAACAAACCACCCGCCAGTCCATCGAGACCATCGCTGATGTTGACGGCATTTCCCGCGCTTACTACCGCGAGTATAAAGAGCGGCACTATGAGCCACCCGATTTCGAGTGGCGAGCTCATAAATGGTATTTGGACTGTCGTATACTCAAGTTTTGCATAAAAAAACCACGCGCCAATGGCCGCTACAGTGGTTATCATGCCAAATTTGAGACTTGTACGCAGGCCTGCTACGCCCAGCTGCGAGCCCCGAATATTGATAATATCGTCGATCAATCCGACCAATGCACCCCCGACAAGCGCCGCAAGCGGCAGCCAAGTTTGCTCCCTATCAAGATTGAATAGTAACGTAATGACTGTCACTACCAGCACAATGACAATTCCTGCCATCGTCGGGAACCGCCGCGCGATTTTGTGGGCGTGGAGTTTGTTGAACACTGTCAACGCTTCGCCCGTAGTCGACACGTCGCGTTGGCGTTTCCAAAACTTATATCGGTACGCCACAAACGTATAAATCGGCGTCAGCATCAACGAAAGCAGCATACCCGCCAGCGCCAATGAGACCATAAAAATTAGTGAATTGGTCAGCTGTGCGATTGTAATTTGTTCCATTAGCTATTCCTTTTTGGCTGTAATTTTAGATAATCGATCATCCAATTGTTGAGGTCGTTGAAAATCGGCCCTGCAGCAGTGGTTCCTTCATAGCCGCCAATCTTGGCATCGTCGACCTTTACCATTATGACATATTCTGGCGCATCGACGCCGCCAAAGCCCAAGTATGTACCGATAGAGTTTTCCTCAGAATATCTTCCTGTGTTCGGATCGATAACTTGGCTTGTACCAGTCTTGCCGCCTATCATATAGCCTTCTCTGTCATATTGCCCAAAAAAGCCTGTCTTGCGTCCCTGCCATATCAGCTCGCGCGCTTGTAGTGATGCCTCTGGTGATACGACATTTTCTTTTAGCACCGTTGGTTGTTTTTCGATCACCGATCCGTCACGCTGCTTGGTCCCGGCGACGAGTCTCGGCTGGTAGTAGGTGCCGCCATTGATTTCCGACGAAAAAGCCGCCGCGGTCTGAATCATTGTCTGCTCCATGCCCTGCCCGAACGCCATGTTGGCGTACCGTATGTTGTTGCCTTCTGCTTCTGTTGGGGGGATGATAATACCTTTGCTCTCCCCCGCCTGCTCAATTCCTGTCAATTGACCAAACCGATACTGGTTGTAGAAATAATGATACAGTTTGTCGCGCGCTTGCCGATTTAGTTCACCGCCGCCCATTTGACGCGCGATATGGACAACTCCGGTATTGAGAGAATATTTCAGCGTGTCGAGCATGGTCGCGGCTGCCTTTTTGGGGTCTTCTTCGACGTTACATATCTCCTCACCATCAACCATCGTACAGCCCGTTCCATCGGCAAATGTTGAGTTCATCGTGACGGCACCGCTATCAAGCCCTGCCCCTACCGTCAGTGCTTTGATGACCGAACCGTTCTCATACGGGACGCTGACGATAGAATTTACAAACACGCCATAACTTTCCTCAGGGACTTTGTTGTATTGACTCGGATCATACGTCGGATAATTTGCCATCGCCAGTACTGCTCCGGTGTTAGGATTCATGACCACCACACTTCCTTTTGTTGCCCTAGCCCGATCAAGCCCACTCTTGAGCATAGCTTCGGCTTGCATCTGAATTGTTCGATCGATAGTCAAGACAAGATCTGCACCGTCCTCTGCAGGCTTGCTGATATCATCATCACCGATGACCAATGGGATCCTCCGCACGTCAGTCACGGTCTCTAGCAACCCTTCCTTGCCGCTGAGTGTGTCGTTGAGGGCTCCTTCAATACCATATTGTCCCCTGCCCTCTGTGTCGAGGTAGCCGAGCGTTTGGGCAGCCAGTGACCCCTCAGGATAGAGCCGTCGATTGGTTTGCTGCAATCCAATACCACGGAGCTGTTCTTGCTCGATTTTTTCTGCCTGCGTGCGAGATACATTGCGAGCAATGACCGAATACCGAATCTTGCCACTCGGATCATCGAGTAGCTCTTCGACATTGTCGACTAGTTCGCCGCCGATGATGCGCTGCAAGGCAGTTTTTGTGCTACCGGGATCTTTGATTTCTGCGGGATCAGCGAATACCGTATATACCCGTTCATTGAGTACAAGTGGTACGAGCTCATCCTGATCATAGACATACAGTTCACCTCGCTCAGGCTGTATCGTCAATGGCTGAATCTGTATCTTGTTGGCTTCAGCCACATAAAAATCATGCTGAACAATTTGCAGATAAAAAAGCCTCAGCACAAATATGCCCATTAGTATCAAAAGGCCCCAAATGAGTACCTCTGATCGGGTATAACTTGAACGAGACTCCATATCAGTTTGTGTATTTTATCGAGCTTGGCGTCGTCATTGCTTTCGCGACATTGCTATTCTCAACTTGTTTGAGTGCAGAGAGTCGAGCATTTTGGTTTGTCAGCTCTTCCTTCTCTAGCGTCAGTGATTCGAGTTGCTGCTCGAGACCATTTATATCATAACTGTAGCCGCTGGTTTTTGTCACCTGCGTCAGATATATAAGCCCCAAGATTGCAATCATCAATGCGATCAAAATCGTATGAGAAATCGGTCCGAGAGCTTCAGACGGCGCAAAACTTGTGATGTTTTGGTTGCGTCGCCACATGCGTTGTTGCCTGGTGGCAAACTGCTGTGAAGACACGCGATAATAGTGAGACATGTGGTGGCTATCTCTTTTTTTAGTGTTGGTGTTTGTGGTGCAGAGGTGTCGCTGCTTATGACAAGTAGCGACACATGCAGTTGTGTGCCCGGGCGAGGCTATCAGCGGTGGTTGACCGTGATGCGAACAGCTCGGGATTTGTTGACTACTTTGATTGGCATAGTCGTTCCCTTTTTTGTTTTATTTTTTCACTGCGCCGCGTAGTAATGCACTACGCGCTCGCGGGTTGTGAACATCGGTGCTGCCACGAATCGGCTTCGAGGTCAGGAGCGTCAGTTCTGATTCATAGCCCGAGGAACTTAGCTCGGCAAATCGGTGTTTGACCAACCGATCTTCAAGACTATGAAAACTGATAATCGCTACTCTTCCCTTTGGTGACAATATGTCAGGAATAGTCGCGAGCATCCGCTCTATCTGGTGAACTTCGTCGTTCACTGCGATTCGCACTGCTTGGAAGGTACGCGTGGCCGGATGTATCCTCTGATACGGACCACGATGAAGTGATGTTATGACAGTTGCGAGTTGTGACGTCGAACGTATTGGTCGTGCGCGACATATTGCTTTTGCAATACGTGCAGCTTGACGTGGTCGTTCTTCGCCGTAGGTCTCAAGAATCCATGATAAATCTTTTTCGGTACTGCGATTGACGATTACATCGGCGCTGAGTGCCGACGATCGATCCATACGCATATCTAGTGGACCATCATGCTGAAATGAGAACCCTCGCTCAGCAATGTCAAATTGTGGTGACGATACACCTAAGTCCACAAGCACCATATCATACTGCACGCCGCGTGCCTGCTGTTGCTCGGCAAACGTTGCAAAATCGCTCCTCACTATCGTTGCGCCGCGTGCCGAAAATTCGGTAAGCGAAGCAATCGACTGTTCGTCGCGATCGACCAGCGTCGCATGGTCAGCACCGCTCAGAGCGACGATCGCCCGAGCATGTCCGCCATAGCCAGCTGTCAGATCCAGATACGTCTCGCCCGGTTGCGGGTTGAGTAGACGTACAGTATCCTCCAGCAGCACTGGAGTATGAATAGTTGTTTCGTCCGCCGACTGGCGGATAGATTGGAGTTGTTGTGGTGGTATATGTTTCATTGAGGTCACCTAACTGATAGCGAGTATGTTTGTTTTCGCAGTATGTGTTTGTTTTTGTAGTTTGTCAATGGAGTTGTTGTGGTGTGTCCGCTCGAGGAGCGAACATTTATTAGCCTGGAGCGGCTAAATAAGTTCTCCTTTGACAAGTGAGAGACTTATGTGTGAGGATACCCCTTCAAATCTGACGATTTGTGGGGACCCCTTGTGAGGTGGAGTTTTTTTGGGAGGTGTGTTGTTGTGTGATTGAAGTACGAATGCAATTATTTAACGTGTCAGCATTTGCTTCACGTACTCACTACCAGATAGGTGATCTCACGAAATGGCTATTCCGTGACTAATTGTCAATGTGCAGCACTGATGCGCCAGTATTTGCCTGCGCGGACAACCACGACTTCGCCGGAAATACCTGCGTAGTCAAGCAGATGTTGCTCGAGTGTGATTCGTCCTTGTTTTTCATCTAACTCGCCCCCGATTTTGCCGGTGCGAAACTGTACGTTGAGATCGGCGACCCTCTCGTCGAGAATGTCACCGTCGAGCGCTGCTTCGACTTCTTCATCCCATACTGCTTGTGAGTAGAGATGGAGGTACTGGCGAAATCCGCGTGTGATCACAACGCCACTTGCGAATTCAGCTCGAAGTTCAGCAGGAATCGTGAGACGCCGCTTGTCGTCAAGCTTTCTTTCAAAGTAGTCTGTTGTGGCCATACCCTTTTTTGTGGTGGTTAGATTTGTTGAATAGTGCCGTGGTTTTTATTTTTGCCCGCTGCTGTTTGGTGGTCAGCGGTATTCCACTGCCTCTATAGTACTACCCACTTCTACCCACTGCAAGTCTTTTTTTACTGTTTTCGGTACAATACCGTACTTTTCCACAGGTTTAGACCTATCGCGTAGAGTGGTTGCCTACCCGTAGCGTAGGCAGACTAAACTCAGACGCTAGATGAGGCTTGCGAGTTGGAGTGCATATTCAGTACTGAGCTGAGCAAGTAGCCACGCAATCAAGATAAAAAGATTGGCGCCAAGCGAAAGTATCAGCACGGCGTGCTTAAAATCGTCATTGCTTTGTTTGAGTACTGTGTCACTGTGGTATGTTGATGTTTTTTCCATAGTACCTTCATATTAGCATAAGCTTTGCTATTTGTCAATATTATGTAGTGTGAGTTGATGCTCGAATACCAAGCGACCCCAAGAGTTTTGGGCTATCGAATGTGCGACAGACCTCAACATTTGCAGGGACACTGCCCCGTTGAGACGGCAAAAGGTCTTCGGGATTGGCTGAAAACTGCATCCAGTACCCTCGGGCCTGCTGCTCTGGAAAATCTTCAAAGCTCGGTGCTTTGTCGTCGATCAAGATGATATACGGCGCGTTGATAACTTCACCGCTGTCCAGACGAAGCGTGTACAGCCCAGATACACTGTCATATGAGCTGCGGAGTGTACTGCCTTTGGCTCGTTCTTGCGTATAGATGACAGGTAGCTGGCTCAGGCCCGCACAGGCCAGCTTGAGCCGCTGAAGCGGTTCACTTCCCCACGTAAAAAAACCGGCTTCTCGCCGTGCAAACGCCCCCGACTCTTGTAGAGATTGCACAAAGTTTGCCGCGCCCGGCATAAATAAGCGAGCTCGTTGCTCTGGATCTCGGAAGATATCATAGGTACCAGCGAAAATCTCCGTCATGATAGTATCGGCTTCAATTGCACCATACTCTACACTGAGCACATGGCGCATCTCGATATCGGTGTGAAAAGTAAGTCCAGCTGCTTCAACTGGTACACGACGAGATTCAACTAGCTCTGGGTCAATTCCCGTTCGCTCGGCAAACATACCGAGGATTACACGATGAAAATACTCGGTCGCAAGCACACAGCGGTCTGCATCAATCGCCGCAAACTGCTGCGGTGTCCAAAGCCGCTCATGAGTCGTTTGCTGTTCCATT
>CAZIEB010000001.1:0-95669 GCA_964538665.1 uncultured Candidatus Saccharibacteria bacterium | reverse complement strand
CTTGAACCCAGGACACCCTGCTTAAAAGGCAGGTGCTCTAACCAGCTGAGCTATGGCTCCGTACAGACATAATATAATGTGCAAGCTCTGTTTTTTATTTGTCGACCACTGCGCCTGGGTTAGAGCACCAGGTGCTTAATGATCTTACTCTCCGCCAGCTGGCGGATCGGACAGGCAGCTGAGCTATGGCTCCGCGCAGTAGCGCATTTTACGCTAACAACTGGGATACTATAGCAGTTTACATCTGTTATTGTCAATGCTTACCGGATTTTCGATGGCGTTTTCCGACAGCACCGTGCATCATAAATGTATCAAGCAGTGCGAGCAGCAATGCCACGACGACTATGACGTTTTGCCACTGAGAAAGCACTTGCAAAGATGTACGGATCGACATATCGCTGGTTGGCAATGCAGTCGTCAAAGGCCCGATCAAGAAAAATGTACCAAGCAACGAAAACCCCAATGCCCCAATAAATGCTGCATGACGAGATGTATATTTTGGGCCACCTGCAAGCAGTAGCATTGCGGGCGCGACAATCAACAGCACCGTCGCCGCTCCATCATATGTGAGTGGAGCAACAGGTAATTGGTTGCGCTCAAAATAATCTCCTACATAGCTCGTTGCGTTTTGTGCCAGCACCACACCTGCCGCAAGCGCCAGCCCCAGTACGCCAAACCGTCGTTTCGTAAAAAACGCAAGCCCAAACAACGCCAGCCAGATAACTACTATAACAATAAGCGTCATAGACCTATAATACCGCTCTTAGAGATGCAAATACAAATATATCGAACGTCAGCGAAGACTTAAGGGGCGGAGAGCTCATTTGTCTGAACTAGGTTCTTTATGTGAGCGAGGAGGGCGAGCCCTCCTCTTGATTATCTACGCGCCAATTTTGTCTTTTCTATTGCGGCGCTTGGCATTCATTTCTATATACTCAATAATGATTTCAGCAATATTTCTACCGGTTATAAGTTCTGGAGTTTTTATACTGGCAGAAGAATTTACCTCTAACACGAGTGGGCCTCGCTCTGATCGCATCATATCTACTCCGCAAAAAGGCAAACCCATAGCTTTCGCTGCTTTGAGAACAGTCTTGCGCTCGTCTTCTGTGAGTTTCACCGCAACGCCTTCGCCGCCTTGATGGGTATTGCTGCGAAAGTCACCGTCAAGGCTTTGGCGCTTGATACTTGCCACAACTCGGCCACCGACAACAAGCGCCCGAATGTCAGTACCCGCGGATTCTTCAACAAATTCTTGCACCAAAAAATTTACGCCTTCGACATAGAATGCTTGCATTACGGCCTTTGCAGCCTTCGGAGTTTCTGCTAATACCACTCCATTGCCATGTGTACCTCTGGCAACTTTTATTATTAGCGGTGTTCCTCCTGCAAGCTGCACGATGTCATCGAAACTAGCTGATTCTCGTGCAAATACAGTCTTAGGAATACCAACTCCGGCTTTTGCAAGCACCTGATACGCGCGTAACTTATCACGCGACCGATTAATTGCAAGCGATCCGGCAACAGTGTAGGCGCCCTGCCCCTCAAATTGCCGAACGATTGCTGTTCCATACTTTGTGTAGCTCTGTGCGATACGAGGAATTATTGCATCAAACTTTTCTAATGATTCACCCTTGTAGCGTACATCTGCATTATTTTTCTCCACTGAAGTATAGCAGTCTTTGTACTTAATAACTTTTACATAGTGACCACGAGCTGTTGCCTCTTCTTTGAGACGTTTGGTTGTATAGTTCGCTGTCCCATTCGATAAAATTGCAATCCTCATGTACGACCTTCCTCTTCATCATTGGGAAAGGATATCCCATATTCTTTCCTTAGCTGTAAACGATCGATACCTGATTCATCAGTGTCGATTAAGAACCTGCCGCTCAGCATTGTTCGACCGAGAAGCACAGGATAAATTTTCTTTGAACGATTAGCTAGAGTGAACCTGGCATTAAATACCTTCGGGCCGATTTTAACACGTAAAGACACCTCAAAACGTTCTTCCCGGTCACCAAAAGAATTTGAAACCCATACTTTTTGATAGTTTTCTGTCTTCAGTTTTTTGGCAACATTATCGAAGATTGGATGACCACCGAATAAAACAAAGCTGACCGTGCCGTTTTCTTCATGAATATCAGAAGCATGTATAGCGGATCTATACGCACCTGTGTCAATCTTAGCGGGTACGCCGTGAATATGTTCGTTTACAAAATTGATGCGCTCAGAGCGACCAATAATTAACTTGTGAAATTCGCGTCTTTTTACCATAATTAGCACTATACCTAATATTACTTGCTTTTTCTACAGTCATTACTCATACTATTAGTTATATTATACTATAATATTATCAATTTGGAAAGGCTAAAATGCCCCACGTTCTCATAATAGGCAAAGCATTCTCTGGTATCAAAAAATATTTAACTGCTAATGGTCACACGTATACCTTACTTCAGGACAGGCATGCGACCAGATTCCCTGATAAGAAATTTAAGAACCGCGTAGTAGCCGACTTTTCTGATGTTGAGTCCCTGCTCGCCGTCGTAGACAAAGTCAACTCTACGCACTCAATAGACGCGACATTCGTAACGTATGAAAACTACATTATCCCTAACGCTATTATTGCAAAGCACTTAGGGCTTCCTGGAATGACGCTTGAGTCTGCCCGAGCGTGTACGGACAAAGAACTTATGCGCACAGCTTTTAGCCAGGCTCCCGAAAAAATCAGTCCTGATTTTGCAGTCATAAAATCGCGCAATCAGCTTGAGAAGTTTGCACGGTCGCACGAATTCCCCTTGATAATCAAGCCTGCAAATCTTTCGAAAAGCTTGCTTGTTACAAAAAGCAACAACTTAGAAGAACTACTGAAAAATTACGATAGATCATTGTCTGTAATTGACAGCATATACAGACGATATGCACCTGGTCGAATTCCAAAATTATTGGTCGAAGAATTTTTAGAAGGACACATCCATTCTGTTGATGCCTTCGTAGATATCGATGGAAATGCACACGTGCTGAAAAACGTCGTTGACTATCAGACGGGGTACGATATAGGATATGACGATAACTTTCATTACTCGAGAATATTACCGTCTAAGCTACCCCGACATGAGATTAACGCTATCCGTCATGCAGCGGCTATTGGTTGTTCTGCCCTCGGCATGATTAGCAGTCCTGCACATGTCGAAATAATCTATACAAAAGACGGCCCCCGAATCGTAGAGATAGGCGCTAGAAACGGCGGCTATCGCGAGCGCATGCATATGCTAGCAAACAACATAGACATTACTCGCAATGCCCTCGCTCTCGCACTCAATACCGGCCTTGATATTGAACCAAAAAACAATAATAGCGTCGGTGTATTCGAATTATTCCCAAAGACAGCAGGTACTTTTTTGGGAATTTCCAATGTAGACAGACTACAAAAACTTCCTTCGTTTAGTTACCTCAGCATAAAAGCAAAGCCAGAGCAATTCGTAGGGAAAGCTGGAGATGGGCATAAGATGTGCGCAGTGGTTATTTTGTCGCACAGCGACAATAAGGTATTCAGCAAGGATACTGAATACCTTCGCAACAGTGTCGCCGTTATAACGAAGCAATAAGATCTAAGTATGCTTCAACGGTGTGTCTATTAGATCCCTCTGTCGGTTCATCATGTATGCATAATGCTGGTGCCTTGTTGACTTCAAGCAATGCCACGTCTGAACCTCCGGCCTCCAGCTCGGAGAT
Organism: uncultured Candidatus Saccharibacteria bacterium; assembly: GCA_964538665.1. Classification (GTDB taxonomy): domain Bacteria; phylum Patescibacteriota; class Saccharimonadia; order Saccharimonadales; family Saccharimonadaceae; genus JAPUDQ01. The sequence goes on along the minus strand of CAZIEB010000001.1, from coordinate 91,934 downwards.
TACTTTGAGATTTGTTGTAAGATAATCGACTCCCGCAACATTAAGCCCAAGAGTCTTTGCTACCTGTTCAGCTTCACGACGCAACCAACCCGGTATGCTATCGGTTACATCAATTGTTTCCCCGCCAGCACCATAATTTGCAATACCAAGTACGGATATTTCCTGGCCTTCACTTGGAATGCTATCTATCTTTGAGCCAAGATAGACCTCTGCTCTCTCTTTATCAATAGTTGCCAGTTTTGTCTGATACGGAAGTCCTCTGTCTGTCCGGGTATTTTCGTCATCTATGAGCTCTCTGATGGTATGGTGCCCATCACCATAAACTCTCGCAGGCACACGATGAATAGCAGCCTTGAACACAAAATCAATACATAGTATACGTAAATCACGATTATCCTCGGAAAATTGACTTTGAACAATAACCGATTTCGCACTAATATTATGCTGCATTGCAAAAGTTACCGCCTGCTTGAAGTCACTGATGCCAGTGACGCCAACTGTTACCCCTTTACCATGACTCGCATCCCTTGGCTTCACAACGACACGCTGGAGCTCATCGATCAGCAATTTCATTTCATCTTCTGAACTATCGCGATGAATAAGTTCCGTTCTAGGCTGAGATATAGAACCGTGCATCAAAGTCTGATATGTTAACCACTTATCGTTGGAAATAACACCGTCAGCATAAGAAACAGATGGAGGGCAAGAACTAAATATATGTTTCTTATCACCATCGCCTCTATCGATATATAAATGTCCCGATGGAATCTCTAATACGTAGACGCGCCACGAACGCCGAATACATTCTAATATAATCAACCTATTTGTAGCTGAGAATTTTTTGATATCTGAGTTTTGTAATTCGAGCATACGTACAATCTTATCACAAATATATTAGACGTATAGTGCGGGTCATCTGTCAATATATTGACTATTACAGTGTTTTGTGCTATAATGTAAGGTATGGAAGTACTATCAGGCTTAGACCGCAGTCATCTGAAGATTATCGGCATCGGCGGGGCTTCACCTCAGGGCAAAGGTGGGCTCGCAATCGACCGTGGACTTGAGATATCTGGGAAATCAAAGCCGAATGTGCTTATTATACCGACTGCTAAACGCACACAAGAAGCTTGGGAGAAATTTGTCCCGGCAACAAAACAATATTTTGAAAGTCGTGGACTGCCAACAAACCTTCTCCATGAACGAAATTATTATCACCAAGAAAGGATGGAGGAGCTTATTGAAGATGCTGATCTTGTCTATGTGAGCGGAGGTGATACGCTGCACATGATGGAGACACTTACTGCATATGATATAGCGCCGAGGCTCGGTAGACGTGCATTAGTAGGAAATGTTGTGCTTAGCGGAGCTAGCGCAGGAGCAATTATGCCTACATCTTGGGGGCATAGTGACTCGTTGTCATATCGTCCTGAAACTTCTACGACATGGGACTATATTCGGGTTAATGGCTTGGGCCTGGTACCCGTTGCCGTAACGCCACATTTCAGCAATAGAGATGAGAGGCTCGGTTTAAGGAGTAGTCGATTTGCGGAAATGCTCCAAGACCAGAATGATACTTCGTTAGGGATAGGATTAGATAATTTTGCAAGCTATATCGTAAATAATGGAGCATTAGTGCCATATACTCCATACAATGGCGAACATGTTCACCTACTAGAAAGAGACAGTTCAGGTAAATTTACGCCTCACATAATGGAACCCGGCGAAACAATCCTAATTAATTCTACTTAAAGAAACCTAATCCCGCAGAGTCAAATTGTCCTAAGAGTTCTTTTTGTTTTTTGGTCAGTTTCGTCGGTGTATCTACTAATATACTGACGATATGTGCGCCGCGGGAGTTGCCTCTGAGGTGTGGTACGCCGTGGCTGGAGAGTTTGAAGTCAGTACCGCTTTGTGTGCCTGCGGGAATTTTCATCCGTACATCACCATCGACAGTCTCAACATCAATTTCTGTACCGAGTGCGGCATCAGCCATAGAGATGTGCTGCTCACTCAATATCAAATCACCTTCACGAGTAAATTTCTTGTGTGGCTTAACCCGAAGATTGACATAGAGATCGCCTTTTGCACCAGCTGCAACTGCTTCGCCGCGCTCACGCAGGCGTATGGTCGCACCGTCATCAACTCCAGCAGGTACTTTGATCTTGATCGTCTGTTTGGTGCGTTCCGTCCCTTTGCCGCGACACACGCTACATACTTTTTCGGGTACCTTGCCGGTACCATCGCATCGTTCACAACGCACTGACTGCTGAATCGCGCCAAACATCGTATTCATCACACGCGTCTGCTGACCAGCACCTTTGCACACGGGACATGTTTCCATGCTATGACCCGGCTCAACTGTAGAACCCTTGCAGTGACTACATTCGTCATCGAGCTGCACGACTAAGTCTTTTTCGGTACCAAATACTGCCTCTTCAAATGTCAGATTGATATGCGTCTCGACATCTCGTCCTCGTCGTGGCCCACGTTGCTGGCCAGAAGCACCGCCGAAAAATGAACCGAAGATATCGCCGAGGCCACCATCGCCAAAATTAAACTCAAAATGCTGCCCGTTGCCACCAAAACCTTGAAATCCTTCAAATGGATTGCTGCCGCCATATGCACCACCGGCCGCGCCACCCACGCCAGCATGCCCAAATTGGTCATAGCGCTGACGTTTTTGTTTGTCTTTCAATACCTCGTACGCTTCATTTATCTCTTTGAATTTTGCTTCATCACCGCCGTCTTTGTCGGGGTGGTACTTGACCGCGAGCTTGCGAAAAGCTTTTTTGATTTCATCATCGCTGGCAGTCTTGCCTATGCCGAGAACCTCATAATAATCACGTTTTGCCATATTGTACTAGTATAAAAAATTAGCACTCTATTTGCAAGAGTGCTAAATCTAGCGTATGGCGACCAAGGCGAGTACAATATACACATAAGTATTTTATCTTTATGACATTTCTACGTTCAGGAATTTTACCGCCCAATTATTCAGCACGGGACATTCGCCGGGATGCTCTTGCCGCATTGGTCGTCACTGCGATTGCTGTGCCAGAATCAATTGGATTTGCCGCACTGGTCGGCCTACCGCTCGAAACGGGTCTCTATACGGCATTGTTTGCACCAATAGTATTTGCACTTTTTGCATCATCGCGCCGACTCATAGTCGGGGCGGATTCGGCAACGGCAAGCTTGATTGCTGCACTATCGATGATCGTGATGACAAGCACCATCCCACACCCAATCGCTATTGCCGCACTCACGATATTGAGCGGGTTAGTCTTGTTGCTGCTCTCTGCATTCAAATTTGGGTTTATCGCTGATCTTATTTCAAAACCAGTCCTCATAGGGTTCTTTGCGGGCGTCGGTATCCAACTAATGCTCCATCGGCTACCTGACATGCTCGGTATCTCAGTCTCGGGTGGTTCGACGCTTCAATTGCTCCAAGGTATTTATGCCGAATGGTCGTTTATCGATATCCCCACGTTGTTTGTCGCGTCGATAGTTCTGGCCTGTGCGTTTTTGATACCGGCACGTTATCCGCGATTGCTCATAGGGCTTGTCGCTGCATCCGCAGTCACTGTGATAATGCAGCTGGAAGAGTATGGCGTAGCTCTAATCGGCGCACTACCTTCGGGGTTGCCGCCTCTCTCAGTCCCTGTTATTCCAGTTGATTTCTTGGTGTTACTATTGCCGACAGCCCTCGCTATCGCACTTGTGGTCATCGCGCAAAGCTCGGCAGTAATTCGATCTCAGGCGACAGAACACGACGAACAAGTTGACCTCAATACAGACATACGTGCGCTCGGACTCGCCAATATCGTATCTGGTATTTCCCAGGGCTTTACTGTCAACGGCAGCCCTCCACGTACCCTTGCCGCCGATGCATCTGGTGGAAAATCCCAGATGGTCAACGTATTTATGGCGCTGTTCGTCGGCATAGTACTTTTGATAGGATCTGGCCTATTCGCCTTTGTACCAGTCGCCGCCTTATCGAGTGTCGTATTTGCTATCGGTGTACATCTCATACGGCTACACGATATGCGCAAAATTATGGCAACCCACCAAATTGAGTTTGCGATAATGATGTTGACGCTGCTTAGCGTATCGGCGTTTGGCGTCCAGCAAGGTTTGCTTATCGCGGTCATTGCATCTCTCGCAGAACGTATCCGACGTCAATATCACCCCAGTGATCAAATATTACTCCGAGACGGCACCCTATCAGAGTGGGGAAAAGAGCGCATAGGGAAAAACGCGCACGAGCTGCGCAAGCCCGGGCTACTCGTGTACGCATTTGATGGGTCACTGTTTTTTGAAAACGTAGAATACTTTATCGGACGCGTCATGAAAGCCGTGAGGAATGCAAAAGAGCCAGTCGATACGGTCATTATCGATACTGGCGCAATCGAAGCTATCGACTATACCGCATTTGACGGGCTGCGACGACTACATCAGCAGTTAAAGGCTGACAATATCGCTCTCGGACTGGCGCACGTCTCTCCGCCTCTTAGGACCGAACTCAATCGCTACGGTATCGATCAGCTCATCGGCAAAGATTCGATATACCCGACTGTCAGTAGCGTCATGGAGCAAGAATCACGCGAAAGCGTCAGTGCAGTAGAGCTCGTAAAACGACTTGAACTTCCTCACGACGAATATGTCGTGATAGGCGGCGCAGTACTAGAGTCGCTCAATCTCAGAAAAACCCATGACATTGATCTCGTTGTGAGTGAGAGAATATATCGAAAATTCCAGAAACGGCCCGACTGGAAGGAATTCGTACACGATGACGGCAAAAAAGTCATCTCTCACAATGGCTATCACATGATGCAGACATGGATGGGAAGAAAACTCACCACATTGCAGCGAGACGCTCAAGTCATCGAAGATGTACCACACATGAGCATTAAGCAACTTATTGCGTGCAAACAACGATTAGGCCGTAAAAAAGATTTAGCCGACATTAGACTACTTGAGAAATCTCGTACAAACTAAATAATCGGCAAATGTCTGCCGATTATTTAGACGCTCTACCTGCGTATTACTCACAAAGTGATGTTGTAGGCAACGCCTCAGCTTGAGAGACAGCCGGCATCTGTAACACAGCGCCAACATCTAGACGGTATTCATCAAAACCAGGCCAGCCTGCATTGGCTGCATACACGCGTGACCACTGGTCATAACTACCGTAATAGTTTTCAGCAATACATCCATACGTATCGCCCTCTTTGACGGTATAGGTGCCTGCATCCTTTGCATCAGCATATCCTTGTGGCGTCGGCGTAGCTTCGTCGTCGCGAGTCGCATCCTCGCTGTTTTCGCCCTGCTGGCCGTCTTGTTCTGCACCATCAGACGTTTCATCTGTCGCTGCTTCGTCTGATTGTTCGCTAGTGACAACCGCAACCGAAACGTAATCTTGTATACGCTCATTTACCGATGCGCCTTGGCCGCCCACACCGGTCGTTGCAACAAATAAAGGGCCGATGATTGTCGCGCCAAGTGCAATTAATGTTCGTTGGAATAGTGTTGTTTCATCCATAGCGATTACCTTTTCTTTCCTTTTGCAGCTGGTTCAAGCGCGGCAACAGCGGCGCCTGCGGCAGCAACTATCAGTATGACCAAAAGTGTCGCCCACACATCGCCAGAAAGTACTGCTCGCGAAAAGTGTCGTAGTTCGCTAAATTGCACTACGTCAGTATTGCCTGAGAGCATTGTCGCAGCCCAGCCCAAAATACGAGCAGCAGCAGCGGCAAGCAGACCTGCAATCGCACCTCTTTTGACATAGGTTGCGATGTCGGCTCGAGGCTCGACTTTGTTTCCTATATAAATGCCCGTGACAGCAAGGACAAGTCCAAGCACACCCCACCATGGCGTTTGGTAATATGCGCTGAGCCAAGCACCACTAAATAGCGGTACGCCGGCCAGCAGTCCCACCCACTGGTAACGTCTTACTTCCATAAACCCTCCTTATAGGTTACTGATATTTTAGACTTATCTCGCAATAAATGCAAAAATAGTATTATGAAAAAATACGAAGGAACCACACTCAATAATTTTGAACCGGTAGAATCAGTCAGCGAATTACAGATTGTCGACATCGAAGTAGGATCTGGTCAGGTCGTCGAACCAGGCGCAACAATTACCGCTCACTATACTGGCGCATTTTGCAAAAATGGCATTATCTTCCAGAGCTCTCACGACTTTGGTCGCGCAATCACATTTGGCCTAGACCAGGTCATCGCAGGCTGGACAAAAGGCGTGCCCGGCATGAAAGTCGGTGGTTGGCGACGACTAATCATCCCCGCCGATCTCGCTTACGGGGAAGCAAGTCCAGCACCAAATATCCCACCACATAGTGATTTAGTATTTGATATCGAACTTGTATCTATGCACTAACGACGTGCTTTTTTCTTGGGAGCAGTCTTGGCGCGCGGCGCTGGAGCCATCAACTCTCGAAGCTTGAATCCAATGATGAGGCCTGCAAGTGTACTCGTCACAGAATTGAGATAGATGCGAGCAGTATCGTCAAATGCATCAAACATAGATAATGCAAACGCCAGCACAAAGTACAGCGTTGCGCTCAGAAGAAACGCCAAGATGATGATAAATGCCAACTCTGTAATAGAAGTATCTTTTTTCATACTGTAAGCATAAGCTTGTTTGAGGTGCGTGTCAACTAAATAGACCGCCTGCGCGGTCTATTTATGCACACAATCCGATAGTGGACTATTTGGAGTCGTCTACTACCTCGCCCTCGACAGGCTCATCATCTTTTGCGTCTTTTTTGGACTTCTTTTTACCAGATTCGGGTGCAGTATCCGCAGATTCTGGGGCCTCTTCGGCAGCTTGCTGATACATCTTGGCGCCGATTGGCATGATTGCTTCATTGAGGGCTTTTGCTGCTGACTCAAGCTCTTCTTTGTCCTGCGAGTCTAATTTTTCTTCAGCCGCTTTGACTGCATCTTCAATGACCTTTTTGTCATCATCAGATATCTTGTCCTTAAATTCATCTGGCATTTTCTTTGCCTGATAGATAGAATTTTCTAGCATGTTTTTTGCATCAACTGTCTCACGCTTTTTCTTGTCATCATCAGCGTGCATCTCAGCTTCTTTTTGCGCCTTCTCAATATCTTCTTTGCTCATGTTGCCAGAGTTTTGGATAGTAATTGATTGCTCTTTGCCTGTTCCTTTGTCTTTTGCCGAGACGTTGAGGATACCATTTGCGTCGAGATTGAAAGTCACTTCGATCTGCGGAACGCCGCGTGGGGCAGGGGCAATCCCATCGAGAACAAATTTACCGAGACTCTTGTTGTCCTGTGCAAACTCACGCTCACCTTGGAGCACATGGATCTCCACTTGTGGTTGATTGTCGGCAGCGGTAGAAAATGTCTCAGATTTGCTTGTAGGTATTGTCGTGTTGCGTTCAATAAGCTTGGTCGTAACGCCGCCCATAGTCTCTATACCGAGGCTAAGCGGTGTCACATCGAGCAGCAACACATCTTTGACGTCACCTGCAAGTACACCGCCCTGAATAGCTGCGCCAATTGCGACTACTTCATCAGGATTGACGCCCTGCATAGGGTCTTTGCCGAATATGCTTTTTACTTTTTCGACGACAGCCGGCATGCGCGTCATACCACCGACGAGCACGATGTTATCGATGTCTTTTGCGGTTAGCTTGGCGTCTTTGAGTGCTTTTTCGACCGGAATGGCTGTTTTGTCTATAAGCTCAGCGACGAGTTCTTCAAGCTTTGAGCGAGTCAATGTGTACTCAAAATGTTTTGGCCCATCCGCATCGGCGGTCAAAAATGGCAGGTTGATTTCAACCTGTGAGGTACTACTGAGTTCCTTTTTCGCCTTTTCAGCTTCGTCCTTGAGTCGCTGGAGAGCAGCATTGTCACCCTTGAGGTCAATACCCTCATTCTTTTTGAACTCAGCGAGGAAATGATCCACGATGCGGTTGTCGAAGTCTTCGCCGCCAAGGTGAGTGTCGCCGTTTGTAGATTTAACTTCGAAGACACCGTCACCTAGCTCTAGTACTGAGACATCGAACGTACCGCCACCGAGGTCAAATACGACAATTTTTTCTTCTTTTGCCTGGTCAAGACCGTAGGCAAGGGCGGCAGCAGTTGGCTCATTTATGATTCGTTTGACTTCAAGTCCGGCAATTTTGCCCGCGTCCTTGGTGGCTTGACGTTGTGCATCATCAAAATACGCCGGTACCGTGATGACTGCTTCGGTCACTGGTTCACCGAGGTGCTTTTCGGCATCAGCTTTGAGCTTGGAGAGCGTCATCGCAGAAACTTCTTCTGGCGTATACTCGGTATCTCCCATTTTGACAGCAACACCGTTTTTGTGTTTGACAATTTCAAACGGCATGATGTCATGGTCTTTTTGGACTTCTTTGTCGGTAAACTTGCGTCCGATCAATCGTTTGACGCCATATATTGTGTTCTTGGCATTTGTGACTCGTTGTCGCTGTGCAAGCTGACCAACTATTCGTTCGCCTTTTTTGGTCACGGCTACCACGCTCGGTGTCGTACGATTGCCTTCAGCGTTTGCAATAACCTCGGGCTTACCTGCAACCATGTAGGCCATTGCGCTGTTGGTGGTGCCGAGATCAATTCCGATAATTTTACCCATTCTTATACTCCTTGTGGTTCTTAATGTATTGGCACTCCTCGCTGTACAGTGCCAATTTATACTCCCATTATAGCAATTAGCACTCTCGTGTCAAGAGTGCTAATGTCGAATAGACTAGGGGAGGGTAGCTATTTTTTTGTGACTTTGACGATCGAAGGACGCAGCACATCATTGCCTAGCTTGTAGCCAGATTGGAGTTCTTCAGCAATGACTTCTTGTTCGCCGTCGGCATCTTCATCAAACTGTACTGCCTCATGCACTTCAGGATTGAATATCGTGCCCTCTTTTGCGTCTATTCGACGCAGGTTGAGCGATTCGAGTGACTTTTCGAGGTTTTTGACCAAGCTCGCAACACCATCAGCCCACGTGTTGCCTTCGAGCTCCTTAGGGCGATGTGCAATAGCCCGCTCAATGTTATCAATGACCGGCAAGAGTGCGGATACAGCCTGTACTTTTCCATTGGCTCGTGCCATTTCTCTTTCAGATTCTGCACGTTTTCGATAATTTTCGAAATCTGCCCTCACCCGTTGCAAATCACCCGTCAACTCCGCAATGCGCAGCTCTGCTTCGTCTTGTTTTTTCTTACGAGGCATTATGAGATAAGTCCTACGAGTGAATTAATGACTGATAAAAATGCCTGTACTATGGCATTGATTACCGCAACTATGCCATTGATGATTGCATTGATGATTTGTACGATCCCGTCTACTATTGCTTGCATTATAATACCTCCTCTAACATTGCTCCTGTGTGACGCACGAGGCGCATGACCCGTGCATAATCTTGGCGTGTAGGCCCGAGTACGCCAATATAGCTCCTGTCGCTGTATGGTGAACGGAAACGGCTTATTATCAGACTGGCTTCACTGCTTTTTCCCACTGGATTTTCGGCACCGATATAGACATTTAGTGGCTCGTTTGGCGATGCTTCACGCAACCACGGCTCGAGGTTGTCGAGCAGTTGCGCGACACGCTGTACGTTTTGGCTACTCGCGACAAACTCTGGCTGCGCGAAGAGGTTTGCCATACCGCTCATATACAATTGATCACCGATGGTCGCGAGGCCTAGGTTGTGCGTAAGCTCGACGAGACTATCGACAGCACTACGAATTGCCCTATCGGTTTTGTCGCCGTGCGTGGCGACCCTAGCATCTATCGCTCGTGCGCCTCGCTCAAAGCTTGGGGCACCCTGAAAATCGATTTCACTTATCTGATTGACATAGAAACGATAGCCTCTGTCGGTCGGAATTCTGCCGGCGCTCGTATGCGGATGCGTGATATATCCAGCGGTCTCAAGTGCAGCCATATCACTACGAATTGTTGCGCTCGACACGCCAAACAGCTTCGCGAGCGTGATGCTCCCCACCGGTGCAGCAACTTCGGCATATTGCTCGACGATAGCATTGAGTAATTTTGCTTGGCGTTCCGTCATAGTGGAAAGTATACCGTATTTTGGCACTCTAAGTCAATGAGTGCCAAGTGGTATACTGGTGACATGGATATAGAACACATCAAGCAATGGCTCGGCGCTGGCTCTATCAATATATTTGGAAGACCATTCGCCGGCAAAGACACTCAAGGAAAACTATTAGTAGATTTAGTAGGCGGCGTAGTACTAAGCGGTGGAGAGATTCTCCGTAATAGTCACATACCCGAGCATGTAGCTAAGATTATGTACGAAGGCGGGCTCGTCCCTAGTGATGATTACGTTAATATTGTGCTGCCATACCTATCAAAAGAAGAATTCCGCGGCAAGCCACTCATCCTCAGCTCAGTCGGTCGTTGGATTGGCGAAGAACAGGGTGTCATGCGAGCCCTCGAAGCCTCTGCCCACCCACTACGCGCGGTAATCTATTTAGATATTCCTGAAGATTATGTCCGTGAACGATGGCAGGCAATTTCTGAGCACACCGACAGAAGTGGGCGCCAAGACGATAGCCCTGGTGTACTCGAACATCGTCTTGAAGAATACCGTGAAAAAACTATTCCGGTGATTGAAACGTATGAAAAATTAGGATTACTTATTCGTATTGACGGCACTGGAACCCCCGAAGAAGTACATCGACAGATCATCTCTCGCCTCAATGAACTTGCAGCAAAGTAGACAGCAGTCTACCTTGATTAGTCACGTTTGAGCATCACCGTAAATGCATCGGCAGGTATATCAACCTTGCCAAATCGTTTCATGCGCTTTTTGCCCTTTGCTTGTTTGGCAAGGACTTTTTTCTTCCGTGATACATCGCCTCCGTAGAGCCCAGTCGTGACATCTTTTCGATATGCTGACAGGTCTTCGCGTGCGATAAACCGTGCCCCAATCGCTGCTTGCAAGGCCACCTGAAAGTTCTGGCGAGGGATAATGTCTTTGAGTTTCTTCGTCGTCTCACGACCAAGTGTCTGCGCTTCAGAGCGATGCGTCATGACGCTCAGTGCATCGACAATCTCACCTGCAACGTAGAAATCAACTCGTACCAAATCCTCGGCCCGATATCCATCCAGCTCGTAATTGAATGAGCCATAGCCGCTAGTCACGCTTTTGAGCTGATCATAGAAGTCAGTCAGCAGATTTGCAAGCGGCGCCTGAAAACTTACCAATGCGCGTTGGTCAATATAGCTAATATTTTGCTGCAAGCCGCGCTTGGCAACAATAAGCTGAATGACGCCCCCGACATAATCTTGAGGCACAACTATTTCTCCCCGTATCCACGGCTCTCTTATCTCAGCTATTTTACTTACATCCGGTAGATCACTCGCGCTTTTGATATCAAGCTGATCACCATTGGTCATAATCACTTCATAGTCGGTCGATGGGTTGGTCACAACCAGATCGAGATTGTACTCGCGCTCCAATCGCTCGCGAATGATATCCATGTGTAAAAGTCCCAAGAATCCAATTCTGACGCCAAATCCAAGCACTGGTGAGTTTTCTGGCTCATATTGGAGTGCCGAGTCACTCAGCGACAATTTTTCGATAGCGTCTTTGAGGTCCTGGTAGTCTTCGTTGCTTACTGGAAAAAACCCCGCGTAGACAAAAGGTTTTACTAACTTGTAGCCAGGCAATGGCGAGCTAGCGCGCCGCGTGTGAATCGTTATCGTATCTCCGACCCTGGCATCGCGGGTTGTCTTGAGGTTGGTTACGATATAGCCGATTTCTCCGGTATCGATTGCGGCATCAGCCGTCATGACAGGACTCAGATGTCCAACTTCGAGCGCTATGCCGTACGCCCCGGTCGCCATCATCTCGAGCGAGTCACCTTTGCGGATTGCCCCATCGACCACGCGCGTATACAATATCACCCCACGATAATCATCGTAATAACTATCGAATATCAGTGCTCGAGTTGCGTCCGATGACTTGCCCCTAGGCTCGGGAATTCGCTCTATCACTGCACCCAAGACGTCTTCGACACCTTGACCGGTCTTGGCGCTTATTTTTATGATGTCACTGTCTTGGCAACCCAAAAGATTGATGACTTCTGCGCTTACTCTCGGCACATCGCTCGCCGGCAAATCAATTTTGTTGAGCACAGGTATGATACGCAGATCAGCCTCCATCGCCAAATACACGTTTGCGAGTGTCTGAGCTTGGATACCTTGGCTCGCATCGACCACCAACACCGCACCTTCGCACGCCTGGAGACTACGGCTCACTTCATAACTAAAATCAACATGTCCTGGCGTGTCTATTAGGTTCAAATCATGGCCGCGATACTGCATCCGTACCGGCGCCAACTTGATGGTAATTCCCTTTTCTCGCTCTAGCTCCATGCTATCGAGCAGTTGTGATTTCATATCGCGAGTCTGTACTGTGCCCGTGATTTCAAGCATTCTATCGGCAAGTGTGCTCTTGCCATGATCAATATGCGCAATGATACAAAAATTTCGAATTGGGTTCATACCTGTCCCTTGAACTGCGTAAACAATACTCTTTTGACCCTATTTATCAACTCAATTGCTTCAGGAAGCCTGGCGATTCGGCAAAATATCACATACGACGTAAGACCTATGATTGTAATGATGGCAAACTTCGGAAATGTCGCCGCAAAACTCTGATCAGCGATAGTCAGCTCAAACCATTTCACGGCGTTGTAGGTCACGACACCCGTTGCGGCAGCGGCTATACCCATCTTCGATACTGCCCGTATGAAGACGTCGTCAAACAAGCCCTTGATACGACCGGTCATGATTGCAAACAGCAGCGAAACTTCAAACACCGAGATAATTGCCTGCGCAATCGCGAGACCACTAATACCCCAGCCGAAATACAAGGTAAACATCACGGCAAGAATAATGTTGAGTCCAATCGTTACAATCGAGATGTAGAGCGGCGTTCGAGTATCCTGCTGCGCATAAAACGCTCGAGAGGCTATGTGATAGATTGATCGAAACAGGATCGCAACAGACAAAATACCGAGTGTCGATGCAACGATTGGATTTCCTCCATTGAACAAAAAGTTCGCCAGGTACCCACGACTAAAATACGTTATCACGGCAGTCGGTAACGCAAGCCAAATAATAACTCTTAGGACCGTCTGCAGCTCTTTTCGAAATAGATCAGGCCGTCCTTGGCTCAATCGTTCGGTCATTTGTGGAAACGCCGCGGTGCTAATCGCAACACCGATGAGATTGATTGGCACCATGTGGAGCGTCAACGCCTGCTGATAATTACGGACCATACCTTCTACCAGCCGCGACGCAAGGCTCGTCTCAACGATAGTGTTGACATAATCAATCCCCTGGTCGAGTGATCGTGCTGGCAGCAGATCAAGCACACGACGGAACCCTTTGTTTCGCCAGGCGATTTTGAATTCGTACTCAAAGCCCATTCCGATGAGTCCAAACGAACTGACAATGAGCTGCAGGATACTTCCAAATACCACACCCAACGCAACACCCATGATGCCACCCTCAAACACTTCGACGCCAAATATCGTGATGCCTTCACTAAACTGAGTAATACCGATGATGATACCAAAGTTGTAAATGAGCGGTGCTAATGCAAAAAACGTAAACCGACCGATAGCTTGTTGCATACTCGCGAGCACACTTGCCACCGCAAAAATAAACGGGTTGACGGCAATGACTCGCATCATGCTCGTTGCCAACCCCTGACCGGATTCACTCAGACCCGGCCACAGCACACGCACCAAGAGATCAGCAAAAATTATGATGAGCACACTGGCTACGAGCGTCACGACAGCCATAAAATTAATCATGCTATAGCTCAGACGCCAAGCGGACCATTTGTTTCCTGCTTGCAAACGCTCATTGAAGACAGGGATAAACGTCACGCTCAATGCGCCACTTGTCAGCACAAAAAACATGAAGTCAGGAATAATAAATGCGACCGTGTACGCATCAAGTCCGACTGGATAATTGCTATAGGTACTATTGAGCAGACGATCCCGAAACAGCCCCAGCAAACTCGCAAGCAACGTCGACCCTGCTAGCAGCGCGGCTGCCATTTTTAGCGGCAGCCGTAAGTTTGCTCGGTTGAGGACGTTTCGTACTTTGCCCATTATGGATTAGTACAGCGCGGCAGCACTTGGCAGTTTTGCGCCGGCTAAGAGCTCCTTGACTCGTTCTTCTTCTATGGTCTCTTCCTTCAGCAGCGCTTCTGCGAGTACATCGAGGGCTTTTCGGTTGTGCGTGATCACTGCTTCGGCCCGACGAGCCGCTTCTCGGATGAGTTTTTCGACTTCATCATCGATCAGTTTGGCAGTGTCATCACTATACGGACGGTCTCGTACCATACGGTCAAACATCATGCCGCCGCCGTCTTCGTGGAATACCTGGTCGCGGAGCCCTTCGCCCATACCTTGTTCGATAACCATGTCTCTGGCGATTTCGGTTGCTTTGCGAAGGTCTGATCCTGCACCAGTCGTAATTCGATCTTCACCAAATACGACTTTTTCAGCTACCCTACCGCCGAGTGCTCGCGCAAGCACATCTTTAAATTCGATGACACTTGTATAGATTCTGTCTTCGGGAGGCAAAAACCACGTCACGCCACCTGTACCGCCTCGCGGTATGATAGTAACTTTGTGCACTGGATCACTATCAGGCATGACATGTCCGACAATTGCGTGGCCCGCCTCATGGTATGCCGTGAGTTTTTTATCAGCATCAGTCATGACTTTGGCTTTTCGTTCTGGCCCAATTGCAACTTTTTCAAATGCTTCAGTCACATCGGCGTTTGTAATCACTTTTCGATTTCCGCGAGCAGCTTTGATTGCAGCTTCGTTGACGATATTTGCAAGATCTGCGCCCGAACTACCTGCCGTCTTAGCGGCCAATGCTTTGATATTGACACTGCCATCGACTGGTTTTTCTTTGAAGTGGATATCGAGGATTGCTTCGCGATCTTTTCTGTCTGGCAAGCCGATATTGACTCGGCGATCAAAACGTCCTGGTCGCAGTAGCGCAGGGTCAAGCACATCAGCACGGTTGGTCGCAGCAAGCACAATGACATTGGTGCCGGTCTCAAACCCATCCATCTCAACAAGTATTTGGTTGAGCGTTTGTTCGCGCTCGTCATGACCACCGCCCATACCGCTACCTCGACGACGTCCAACTGCATCAATTTCGTCGATAAAGATGATACATGGCGCATTCTTTTTGGCTTTTTCAAACAAATCTCTCACGCGACTTGCACCGACACCCACAAACATCTCCACAAACTCAGACCCGGAGATACTAAAGAACGGCACACCTGCTTCACCGGCAACCGCACGCGCCAGCATGGTCTTACCGGTACCCGGAGGCCCGACCAGCAGTACGCCTTTTGGAATCTTAGCTTTGACATCCGCAAATTTCTTCGGATGTTTAAGAAAATCAACTACCTCGACAAGGTCTTCCTTGGATTCGTCTGCTCCCGCAATATCATTGAACGTGACTTTTTGCTTGTCGCTTCCATAGAGCTTTGCTCGCGACTTGCCAAATCCCATTGCTTGGTTGCTCTGGCCCTGGGCCTGTCGAAACATAAACAAGAACAGCCCACCGATGAGTAGCACCGGTAGCAATATGCTCAGAAGATTCATGAAGGTTGTGCCGGTCTCAGATGGTTTTTTGAACTGCACGACGGTCTTGCCTTCTTCTAGGCCCTGTTCGAAGATCGAGCCTTCCCCGATAAGCGTTCTCTCTCGTGCGTTTGTGGTATCTGTGTCATCCTTGCCGACCACGAAAACATCACGCCCTTCGACGATGAGCTTTTCTATCTCACCATTGTTGGCGCGAGAAAAGACTTCCGAAGCCGGTGTTTCGGGTATAGAGGTTGGCTGCGCAAAAATTGAGTATAGAAACAAGCCAAAAAACAGTAGCGTCGCCCAAAATAAGATTGTTCGTGCGATGCCAGTTTTTTTTGGAGGTTGTTTTGGGCGCTTCAAAGCCATGAAATGTATCCTTTTACAGTGGTATTAACTTCTTACTATGGTATCAGATGTCAGGAGTCGACACAATCAGATAACGCTTGCTGACGCGAAATTGAAACACATTCCAACTATACTGCGCATTGATACGTCCAGTACAGACAAAATGCCGGATTTGATTGCAGATTTTTTTCTCTAGCCGCTGGCCAACTATTCCCATCAGGCACTCGTCAAACGCCCCCCTCGGCATCATGATTAACGCATAGCGGCTATACCCATCGTGTGTGCGTAGCTGTGGCAGCAGATTCTCTACTTCTTGATCTATTTCTGCAGCCAGTCGCACTTGGTCGTTGTATAGCCCAATTAGTCTACTGCGCTGCTCTGCGCTGAGACGACTTGCGATACCGTGTCGAATATAATTCCGCAGATAGCGAACATCGTCATTTGACGTGTCGTCACGCCATTGTAGCTCGTGCTCGATTGCATAGCCGACGATTTGTTGTCGACTTGTCTCAAGGAGAGGTCGTAACCTCGTCGGTGTACTTCGCAGTGAACACACACCTCTCCAGCCAGTTCCCCGGATTAGATTTATGATGATCGTCTCGATGACGTCATCTTGATGATGCGCGGTCACGATTGCGTCAGCTCCGTGCCGTTGACGAACCTCCTCTAGCCACTCGTAGCGTGCCGTGCGTGCCACGTCTTCAGATGCACCTGGACCTAGCTCAAGCTTCGTGGACTCGTACTGGCATCCATACGACTCGGCAAGTCGTGCCACAAACGCAGCATCATCAGCACTTTCTTCTCTCATACCGTGATCGACATGCGCCACGATACATTCGTGAGATTTGGTGCTGAGCATATCGAGCAAAACTACCGAATCAATACCACCAGATACTGCAACTATCGACTTCATGTCTGCCGGCGATACAGTTTTTTAACGATAATGGTCGTAATCGCGACCCACGATGTCGCGACAAGCCATCCCGCGATAATGTCAGTAGGATAATGAACCCCCAAATACATCCGAGTAAACCCAATGTACATCACGTACACCGAGCCGATTGCCAGTGCAAAATATCGCCACTTTGTCGGCCAGAGTATGACGATAATTACCGCCGCAAGTGATGCTGACGCCATCACATGCCCACTTGGAAAAGAATAGCTATTTTCGGTGATAAGTCTTTCCCACAATTCTGGCCTGTCGCGTTGAAAAAACAGTTTGAGTAAAAGATTGATAATCGCCGAGCCAACCACACCAACAACCACTACCAATGCATTTTTGTAGTTGCGGCTCATGACGCATAAAGAGACGGCAACAATCGTGACGAGTCCAACCCACCACGTATAACCTAGATCAGTGGTTGCACCGATAATTCTATCGAGTGTATCACTTGAGAGGCTGTATATTGCGAGAAGCACTTGCTCGTCATACCGCAATGTTTCTTGCTCACCAACTTCATCCGCAAGCTGTACAAACAACAGGAGTGGTATCACAAACGCCAAAAACGCCACAAAAAGCCGACGCCACGTAGCCGCGCCGACTATGTGAACTATTCGTAGAATTTCTGCAAAGATATTCGTCATCTCTGTTAGTATATATGCTCTTCATGCAATTGATAATGTCGACACATCCTATGGCAACGTATCATATAGCACCAGGTGGACCCGAACCACCGCATTTTTGCTCGCAAACAGACAAGTCCTATTTGCTCGGCCAAGCTTTGATAGCGTACACAGCCACCACGGATGCGTACGCCTATCGGTCGGTGGTTTCGGTACAACTATTCCCAAGACAATACCCCCACTTTCGTGAGGGCATTGTCTTGGTAGCACCAGGTGGACCCGAACCACCGACCTCAGGCTTATGAGTCCTGCGCTCTAACCAGCTGAGCTATGGTGCCGTAATGAGACAAACCAAAGGTTTTTCTCATCGCCCAGTCGGCAAAGCCGATCCACTTTCAGTGGACAAGCTGGGCTGCTCTTTTCCTAGCAACAGGAAACAGAACATGGATGATTGTACCAGATATAAGGTGTAATTTCTAGCGTATTGCGCGTCGTGATTACCATTCAGCATCAGCGAGCGCGAGCTCACGTCGTTCGATGAGTGCACGGAGCTCAGCCGTCGATCGGGCACGATTCCAAGATTGGGTGATAATAGTTGCTAATTTTGTTTCTGCTTGTCGCTTTGTCATGGTGGACATCCTGTTTGTTTTAGTAGGTTATATTCACATTATAGCAAACTTGTTACGCTTTGTCAACTATTAGCGTAAGAATTTTGACTAAAAGTGGTGCATTGTGGTATAGATAATAGAGACAAAGGAAACAAAAACAGATGAGTATTTCACTCTCGGATCTATCATTTACAGGCAGCATACTTATCGCGTTTTTGGCGCTACTGCACTCATCATTTCAGCTCGGCACAAGTGTCCTCACCCTGCTCAATGGCCATAGTATCTCGCGCAAAGTTGCTACACGCCGACTCGCAGCACTCAATATGGCATACATTGTCGGTGTCATCGGTGCGACCGGGTCCATCATCGCGGTAGTCACTGCTGTGCTGTACACCTGGCTGCCGTATGATCTGGTGCAACCACTATGGCTACTCCTTATCGGCTGGGCATCGATAGTAGGATGGCTCGTGATGGCACTATATTTTCGCAAAGGACGTGGCACGCGTCTGTGGCTACCTCGGGATTTTGCTGAGTATCTCACCAATCGAGCCTCACATACCAAAAATACGGTCGAGGCATTTGCGCTCGGACTCATCACCGCTATTGCCGAGCTGCCTTTTACGCTCGTCATCATTTTGATGGTTTCTCTGACCCTCGTCAGCACACTCTATGTGGATTCATACGCGCTCATTATTGCACTCTATAGCATTGCGGTCTGTCTACCACTTATTGCGGTTGGCGCACTCGCTGCTGGAGGTCATCGACTGAGCACTATCCAACGCTGGCGCGAGAGCAGCAAGGTGTTTTTGCAGTATGCTGCCGGAGTCGGACTCATCGCGGCCGCCGTCTATGCCCTTGCCTACTTCGTCATCATAAAGGACGCCCCATGAATAGCGTCCAAGACGCCTATGTCGTCCGTCACTCGACACACCAAAGCGAGCGTTTTGACCCAGTGCGTCTCCACGGCAGTATTTTGCATGCATGTATGGCAGTACGAACACTGGAAGGCGAAGCGCATGATACCGCTGAGCTCGTATGCAAGCACGTCATAGAGTGGCTTCATGACAAAACCGAAGTCAGTACCGCAGATATCCAACGAATTACTGGGCAGTATCTACAAACATATCATCCTGAGGCGGCGTATCTCTACGAGCAGCAAGGATTAATCCTATAAAGGAGTCGTATGGCAAAACAAAAATATGATTTTGATCTCATCGTAATTGGATCCGGCGCCGGTGGCAGCGTCGCGGCGGATATTGTTGCCCGCGCCGGCAAACGAGTTGCTATCGTCGAGTCAGACTCGCTAGGCGGAGAATGCCCAAATTATGGCTGCGTCCCCAGCAAAGCCCTGCTTCATGCAGCGCACGTCTATGACGGTGTTCGGGATGCCAAAAAATACGGCTTGCGTCTCGCCGCGATGGGATTCAACTATCCGAGCGTCAAAGCGTGGAAAGACCAAGCTATCAAACGAACTGGCACCCATGGCATAGAAAAATACTACCGCTCGATCGGGATACATCTCTACCAAGGTAGTGCGCATTTTTTGAGCCCGCATGAGATTACGGTCAATCGCCGGCATCTCAGTAGCGAGAACTTTTTGCTCGCGACGGGATCCCGTGTCGAACTGCCGTCTATCGTAGGACTCGAAAGCGTCCCGTATCTCACCTCTCGGGACGCGCTAGAGCTCACACGACCACCAAAATCGCTATTTGTCATCGGAGCTGGTGCTACTGGCTGCGAGCTGACGGAGCTCTTTGCGACATTTGGCACCAAAGTCACGATTGCCGACATCGCTCCAAGAGTTTTGCCGAACGAAGACGAGGAGACCAGTGCCGCCCTAGAATCATTTCTGCGGACCGAACGAGGCGTCGGCGTACTCACCAAAGCAAAGGTGATTGCAGTCTCGACTGACGGCCCTATGGTCAAGGTGACGTATCTACGGGGTGGCGAGCAGCATGTCACAAAAGTTGAAAAAGTACTCATCACGACGAGTAAACGGCCACATACTGACCTTGGTCTCGAAAACGCCGGTGTCGAATACACGCACAAAGGTGTCGAGGTCAACGAACATCTCCAGACAACCGCGGCGCATATTTTTGCCGCCGGTGATGTGCTCGGACACTATATGTACACCCACGTCGGAGTCTACGAAAGTCGTATTGTTGCCAACAATATCCTCCGCAAACAAAAAGTCACGCCAGATTATAGTGCGGTCCCACGCGTCACCTATACGACGCCAGAGATCGCCTCTGTCGGTATGAGCGAAGCTGATTGTTTGCGACGTGATCTCGATATCAAAAAGGCGGTTGCCCCGCTCAATATGATTGCCCGCAGCAACATCACTGACAATCGTCATGGATTTTGCAAAGTTATCACCGACCGATCCGGTATGCTACTGGGTGGTACGATTGTCGGGCCACACGCCGGCGAAGCTATTCATGAACTGACTATTGCCATCGCGCATGGACTATCCGCCGCAGATGTTGCCGGAACGCTGCATGCATTTCCATCATGGAGTGAAGTCGTTCGGGTTGCGTGTAGCAAGATCAAAGCCTAACCTTGACGCTCCTGACAATAACAGATATCATATAGGCTGGCTTTTGCCCACCGACGCGGGGTGGAGCAGTCTGGTCAGCTCGCTTGGCTCATAACCAAGAGGTCAGTGGTTCAAATCCACTCCCCGCTACCAAGAAAAGTGCCGGTCCTTGTGACCGGTATTTTTCTTGGTTCTGTGACTGAAGATATTAATAACACGGTTCGCTTCGCAGTTTTAACTGATGAAGAAGCAGATAGAATCAAGACATATCTAGCATCTATTCTTAATGATGTGCAAATAGAGTCGAAGCTTGTTGATATATCTAATCCTGTGTTGAGCAAGCTAAAAGTGAATATTGAGTCACGATATACACTCTATACATTAAGTAAATAAAGACAGGAGAGTTTTTGTTTCATATTCAATGAAATCAAAATCAACTACTTCTTTTTCTAACTCATCTATGAATGCCTACCAAGATAATACCCTCACAGTAAATGTGGAGGTATTATCTTGGTAGGGTGATAATTGAACCTGTGACCGATAGGCCTAAAACGAAGTAGAGTCCGGCCGAAAGAGCTGGGCTCTACTTCGGCGAGGGCTCGCGTACATGACTGGTCAGTCGCGTGGCATGAACGCGAGATATCTCTTGCAGTCTCGGCAAGGCAGCCCTCTGCTGTAGCCACAATGAGTCTTGTGGTCTACCCACCAGACGAGCTCGAGGCTGTACTCCTCGAGCATCTCGTGCAGGACGTCTGCGAAGAGCTTCTTGAGCTTGCCGTTGGCGATCTCCTTGTCGGTGCGTCGAGGCCTGCTGAAGCTTCTAACATAATCTAGCGACTGAGGCCTGACGACGAGGACGCCGACACCATCTGAGCTGTCGTCATCCCAAACGAACAGAGGCTTTGCCGTGAAGACGTCGGCATCTGGCTCAAGCGCGAAGCGATTCTCGTATGCGCCGACGAGAGCATCAAACCATGAGGCCAAGATGACTCTTTGATGGACTGCCGGCACAGATCCTGGGAACTGGAAACGGCCCGGTCTCGTGGAGTACCGGCGATGATTCGCCCAGTTGTCATGTGCATTCCTCTCGGTGCGCGGATGAGCTGTCATGACGGAAGTGTCACAATAGCTCGACACGCACCAAAAGGTACTATCTAGTAAACAGCATATGAATTTTTGGCAAGCACAAGTGCTTAGCGTCTACCAAAAAAGAAATCCATCCACTTATCGAAGTTGGATCGATCATTCTGTTGACGAGGCTGGGTACCGGTAACCTCTTCTGGCGTGCTCGGTATCGGCGGTAGATTGATAACGCTCTCCCCCGGGTCGGCTTTGCCTAGTTTTGCACGAGCAACGAGCTCTTGGTACTCTTCGCTCTCGAGGTATTGGCGCTGCAATCGCAGTGTATCGACTTCTAGCTGTGTCACGGCGATTTCTTGCTCAAGTGTATTGACCCGCTGCTGGAGAATGAAGTTTTTTTGCAACGTCGCCATGGTGTTCCAAATACTTGCAATCACCACAATACCTGCAGCCACCAACACAATATTGTTGAGTGTGGCGTGTCGTTTCAGCTGATGGTAGATATGCGAAGTATCCATAATGATTATCCTATAAAGTATACCAGCTACCAGAGGATACGACACATCCGGCCTTCAGGACACATCAACAGTCATTCTATAGTTATTACTGGTGGGGCTGGAAGGGATTGAACCTTCGACCAACAGGTTATGAGCCCGCTGCTCTAACCACTGAGCTACAGCCCCAGGCCAGAAATAACCATACAATCATTTGTGCCGATTTGTACGCACACTATTGTAACAGATTGCAGGCTGAGAACTCTACTGATTGCGACCACTCACGCTATGTGCAGCAACAATGCCCCAAACCCATCGAGTGAGACCTCAAATGATTGATGCGCGCTGACTTCGCCGTATGGTTGGTCGGTTTCGATATTTTGTATCTTTGTCCCTGGCACAAAATAATCAGAGATGACCGTCGTGCTCACCGTGTCTGGCGAGAAGTTACAGACGCTCACACATAGGTGTTGAAGTTCGGTTTCGTGCACCATCACAAGAATACTTGGATGATCAACTGATGGAATGTCGATTTGACGACTTACAGCTACCCCACTATTGTCTCGTGTTTCGAGCAGAGATTTTAGCTGTGACGCAAATGAATTTTCATCCTTGAGCTGCTCGGGTAAACTACCGTAGAGATTCGGCGCTTTTTTGAGGCCACTCATGGCCTGCGACGCGTCGGGGTTTACACCCATCAGGTCATAGGCTCCGCGATTTATCCAACGAGTATCACCCTCTCGTATCAGCTCACTCACCTCCTGCCTGTCGAGTGTCAATGCTCCTACCAAGTCCCATCCAGATAATGCCAATACCCCTGGTTGCCACGCATTGAACTTGACGAGCAGTAGGTGTGCCTGGCGTATCGTATCTACCTGCTCTCGACTGAGATTTGTAATATCGCTATAGCCGAGCCCCGCGGCAATAATCGACGCGGTCGTCGAGGAGATACCCGTATCGCCATACGATGTCATGTTGTACGCGACATTGTCGAGCGCAGCAGCCCGAAGCTCCCTGATGACAGTATCGCGCAGCTGCATACCGGTCATATCTTTATCGTGGTAGGTATAGGTATCATTGGCATGCACCGTCCAAAAATGCACAAGCTCGTGCGTCAACTCATCGTGGTTTTGGAGCGCATGCACCAAGGCAGCTGGATCGATGCCAATCTTGAGTGATTCTCTCAGCATCAGCCGCAAAAATTCTGTGTCGCCTGTCGCAACCGCGTGATGATATGCCGGTCGATTGATAAAATCATACGATAGATCAGCCCCAAGCTCGCTCGTCATTTTGATATCGTCGATAGACAGATTGAGTTCTTGGAATGAAAAACCACCTAGCTTGCGTATCATACTCGAAATGAATTGATTGGCCGCTGCTGATATAGGATGGCCCTCAGACCAGGCGGGTGCATCTGGCTCGCCGACTTCGACGCCCAAAAAACCGTTTGCATCGAGTCGCAACCCCCCTGAACCTAGTTCCCCGAGCGAATGAATCGCATCGCCAACAACGAGCTTCATCGCCGCAAAACTCGGATCGAGCCAGTTGAGCGATGGTTGACCAGACTTAAAATAATGCAAATACACCCAGCGGCGCTCAATCCCATCGACGCCACGCACCGGTCGAGTCGCACTCCAGTTTGTCTCCTTGACGCCCTTTTCATAAAAAATCACTCGCTGCAGTCGCCCGATAATATAGCCGTGCTGCTTGAGCGCGCCCTCTTGCTCGAGCGACAGATTTGCGGCATCGGCACCATCTGCAACATCGGGTAGTAGCCCCCAATCCTTTTTCTCTATCTCAATCATGTGATAAATACCTGGATAATCACCCTGCTTCATCTCCGCTAGGCGAAAATCCGGACCTTTGCCAGTGTGACCAGGGACAATATCATCGATGACGATACCGTTGTGTCTAATAGCCGTCTCGGACATAGCCTTGTACTGAGCCTCAGTACCAAACGCATTGTCAATCTTTGTACTGACACGGTCGAAGTAGCCATCGATGCTGGCCGTCGGTTTCCAGCCGCGTATACCTCCGGCTATCTTCATCGGTCCTGTGTGGATCGCTCGAATGCCAATATGTTCGAACGTCTCCCACAATTCTTCATCACCGAGGTTTTGGAGCAGACTTTGTCTTGGCTTTGTGATGGTAGACAACGGATAGGCAGTGTACCAGACAGGCGCACTCGTGGCTGCACTACGTGGACGAGGTTTCGCATATGGTTTTCGCCACATAAATCCAGTACCCGAATACCGTCTCGACAGGCGATTGGCGCTCTCAAGCATGGATTCTTCACGGAGCCACTTGATGTAGAGTGGGTTTGATGCGACCGGCAAGCCGATTTTGCGGGCGCTTTCGAGCTGTCTGGTGGTCGACTGACGTATCTGGTCGAGGAGCGTACGAGACATACCCGGCAAACGCTGCTTGGCAAAATGAGACACTCTTGGGTTGGTCTTTTTTTGATTCATACTACTAAAATTGTATAGGATTTTCTGCTATTACACGAAAAAATCGACCGCATACTACGTCGATTTTTTCTGTATGTGCAATGTTATGCTTCAGGATGATTACTATTTAGTGTAAAAAGCCTTGCAAGACCCCACCCTATCAACGAGTACACTGCAATAGCGACCAGCCCTGCGGTGTCCAGCATACTTCGGCCATATACCGGTGTGCCAAATATACCCTCAAATGGCAACACAAAGATGCCTGCAAACCCGTAGATGAAGTCTACGAACGCGCTTCCTTGATTTGCACCAAGGAGTAGCAAGACAACTCTGAGCGCGATAAGAACGATGATAAAACCGATGATGTACCATACCACTCGCTTTGCTACGATACTGCCTGGTGCGGTATCTTCATGGACAACTTGACGCTGCGTGTGCGTATCATCTACCGGGGTTTCGGTCGTGTGGACCTCTCTGGTTTCTCGTACTTCTTTTGCCATATTTGCTCTCCTTTACTTATGGAGTCAGTATAGCACCGGGGCAAAAAAATAACGTGAGCTGGCTCACGTTATCGTGAATCTTTAAATTGCAGTTCACGCCAATCATCATCTCTTTCGGGAGGATCGACCGATACCTTTGGTGCGGTATCCACGGCCTTTCTTCTTTCTATTTCATTTAAGCCAATACTTGGCTCGTCCACGGTCAGTATGCCACGCGTAAACAGACTAACCGCAACATATCCTATGCCGTCTCTCTTCTGGCGCTCGAGATAATGCACCATAATTGTATCCGCTATTTCTGCAGGAGTATACTCAGGGCCATCGTGTTTTTTAGGCTCTTCCGGAAACGGATTTCGTACTCCTAAGATTTCTCATCTATCCATTTTACTATTATAGCATAAACGTATTCTATTTGTCAAGTAACCAAAACCCGCCCTGGTGTAGGCGGGTAGAGTTTTGGCACCTGTTTGTTTGTACGTATGGTAGCACTGCTATGCTACTTATGGCAAATAAATCAAATCGCACCACTGTAATAGCGGTGCGATTTTGACAACAAAGAAATTAGTCTTTGCGAATTTTGCGAATAGTCAAGAATCCGTTTCGTGGGTTTTCGGTTACTTCGTATCCTTCTGGCAAGTCACATGGTGTGCCTTTGCCGCCTTCAGCTTTTGCGAAAAAGTAGATGGTCTGCTCTTTGCCACCACGAAGTGTGACATCTTTTTTGTGCAAAAAGTAGGTTACCCCTTTTGAGTTGGTGTGTTTGTACGCTGCCATAGACAGTTATTCCTCCTTTAAACTCTTACGAAGTCTACGATACCCCTGTTGACCCCCGATGTCAACTACTCAGATGCTTTTGAAGCGCTGCGACAAGATAACCTTGAGTACAAGAGCCGCAACAATTCTCATCGCTATAACAGAGGAAATAATGATACAAAACAGTACCGCAAATCCAGCAAGATCGGGTGACCAAATAGGTGATGCAAAATTGTAATGGTATTGTTCGGCCTTGGGTAAATTGAGACCTGCTTCGGGGTCATCTGAGGGGCTGAGGGCCCGCACACGCTCAGACACGCAAGCCACATAATCATTGCGAAATGACGCGACACCACCCTGGAACCGATTGCGACATTCGATACTTGCCTGCTGGTAGACAGCTGAATTTGGATTTTGGGCAATTGCCGCAGTATTGAGCACTGATTCACGGTCGCGGTTGTACGACTCCTCGAGATATAAACCATCGCCGAGTGATGTATTCATGTGTGATGAGACAAATTGCTGTAGTTCGAGCAGCGCAGCACGGATTTCTTCGGCGTTGCCTGTTTTGTCGGCCTCATAGACCTCATCGCGGCGTGCATCCATACCTAGACTATTGATACGCAAAAACGACACGCTCAGCACCAGCCCAATGATAAGCATCACCACGAGCTGCCAAGTCCGGATGATTCGGAGTCGAGCCAGCGCGATACGAAGTGTCTTCTTGTTCATTGTCCCACCTTGTTAGTACCAGTATAAATCATTGGAAAAAGAATCGTGGCTTTAGGTACCTTCGAAATCCGTGTGCAAGTATCGCGAGCGTGAGTATGGCAGACAGGACAAAGCCCGCTTGTAGCGACACTGTCTCATCGAGCATCCCCGCGAGAAGCGCCACGCTCGCACATAGTAGCGCTGCACCGAGCGCACCCGAGACCGACATAAGTGTCATATAGACAATTCGATAGCCCGGCAGATCATCGGCCTGGCTAAACATCCCTTTGGTATATGGCAGCAGATAGGCTGTACTCGTGATTTCATTGAAGACATTTATCATCACCGCCCCAAAAGGTGTCGCGACCGCAGCCCGGCCTAGGTGCGTCAGTGCTTTTGCAACAACGCCGGTCGTGAGCAGCTCATTTCCACGTCGCCTGTCGACGACTGCACCAAATATCCTCGCAGCAACCACTCCAGCAATCACTGAAATCGAGGAAAGCACGCCGAGCTGGGCATATACGACATCTGTCGCTGTACCAAATACTGCGATTGCCACAAACATTGACCAGAGCAAACCACTCGCAATAGTGTCGACCCCAACAGCTGCTTGGGATACAACTGTCCGAGAAACTTTACGCCACGGGAGACCATAGTACGTAATTTTTTGATGTGTACGCACTGGTTCGGGTGTAAAAAACAGTGGTATAGCCGACAGCGCAAAGACTGTCGCAGCAAATACCAACGTGGCTTCTGGACTCACCCAATAGGCGATAAACCCACCGACGACCGGACTGATCGCCTTGGCGACGTGCTCCAGTAGATGCATATAGCCGATTTCTTTGCCGGCGTGATCATCGTGTTTGACCTTGGAAAAATCAACCAAGTACGCAATATCGTAGAGCGTCACTGAAAGCGCCTGGAACACTGCCGTCCCAACCAGCGCCCAGATACCGAATTCGTGTAGCAGCGCGAGAGATATAAGCGCCGGCACATACAGTAGATTGCTCGCGAGTATCATATGTTTAGGCCCAAAACGCGCTATCAAAAACGAAAACGGCACCGCTAGAGCTGCCCGCAGTACGAAATATGCACTAAAATACAGCATAATAAATGACAAACTGTAGCCGTTTTTATAGAGATAGATACCGACAAATACTACCACCATCGATAGTGCGAATATTCGCATAGTCCGACTTGCATAGAGCTCGGCAACTTCTGAAAAGCTGACATGCCGCCAATAATGACGGCGCTCGAACATATAGTAAATGAATCTTTTTAGCATGTTAGTGTTTGCCCACGTTTGTATCTATTGTACCCCATATAGGCGTAGTAGGCTATACTTATGCTTATGAGAATCTATTTTTCGGGAATAGGTGGGGTTGGTATCGGACCATTGGCGGAAATAGCACATGATGCCGGGTACGATGTCATCGGGTCTGATATGGCCAAATCGCCAATCACAGCTCAGCTAGAGCAACGCGGCATTGACGTCGTCATAGGCCAAGACGGAAGTCAGATTGCACACGCACATGAGTCTGCGCCAATTGAGTGGTTTGTCTACACTTCCGCGCTGCCCGACAATCATCCGGAACTCGTCTATGCACGCGAGCAAGGCATACGCCATAGCAAGCGCGATGAATTTTTGGCCGAATTTTTGTCTCGACACAATCTGCAGCTCATTGCAATTGCCGGAACACATGGCAAAACCACCACAACTGGACAATTTATGTATGCGCTTCGTCGGCTCGGCATACCGCTTAGCTATTCAATTGGCACAACAGTGAGTTGGGGGCCAAGCGGTTTGTTTGATACCGCTTCCAAGCATTTTGTCTACGAATGTGACGAGTATGATCGCAATTTTTTGCATTTTGAACCGGCTTTAAGCATTATCACGGCACTTGATTATGACCATGTTGATACATATCCTACAGAAAAGGATTACCGTGATGCGTTTGTGCAATTCCTACAACAATCGTCCCAAAGCCTCATGTGGGAGAAAGATTTACGTTATTTGCAGACAGACCCAGTCGCAAACATCGAAGCCTACGACGATCTCATGGACCTGAGCCATATTTCTCTGCCTGGTGACCATATACGGCACAATGCATTTTTGGTACAGAGAGCACTCCAGCGCCTGTTCCCTGATATAGATGAGTCGCGCATCGTTGATGCGATTAATAGCTTCCCTGGTACATCGAGACGCTTTGAAAAGCTCGCAGACAATCTCTACAGTGACTACGGCCACCACCCGACCGAAATTGCCGCAACGCTCCAGATGGCCAAAGAAGTGTCTGACAAAGTCGCTCTCGTGTATCAGCCTCACCAAAACGTCCGTCAGCACGAGATACTGCACGAATATACCGACGAGGTGTTTAAAAAT
Source organism: uncultured Candidatus Saccharibacteria bacterium (assembly GCA_964538665.1). GTDB lineage: Bacteria > Patescibacteriota > Saccharimonadia > Saccharimonadales > Saccharimonadaceae > JAPUDQ01. The sequence goes on along the minus strand of CAZIEB010000001.1, from coordinate 62,844 downwards.
GCCGATGTAATCTACTGGCTACCGACGTATCTGAGCCGTGAAGACCCAAATCTCGAAGTACTCACGCCGCATCAGCTCACAGCACAGCTTAGCAAACAAGTGCATGAAGTAGAGATGAATGATCAACTCAAGAATAGCATCGAGGATTTGCGGTCTCAGGATTACCTCGTCCTCACCATGGGCGCTGGATCGATCGATAGTTGGGTACGACAAAAACTCGCTTAGCGTTAGCAGGAACGATTAGCTGACAAATAATACGTCTTGAGGCCTTCGGCTTGCCATTTAAGCTCGTAGGTCGTCATGATTTTGTAGTCATCAGCCAAAGTGCTCTCATGTAGGTCGTAGCTGAGCTCCGTGATATTCCATCCTCCGGCAACAAGTTGCTCAAGCGACCAGTCAAATAGATTGTGGTCATCGGTTTTTTGTCGGAACACGCCATGAGGAAGAAGTGCTTGCTCGTACAGCGGCAAAAAACGGTCCGATGTCAGCCGTCGCTTGGCGTCACGGTCTCTTGGAAACGGATCAGAAAACGTCAGCCAAATCTCATCGACCGAGCCTGACTCGACCACATCAAGCAGCTGGTCAGCACGGGCACGGACAAATCGAATATTATCGAGCCCGCGCTCAATAGCAAGTAAGGCACCTTTTTGCAGTCGGTCGGCTTTGACATCAATTGCAATAAATCGGCGTTTAGGATGTTTCGAGGCAAGCTCAACCGCAAACAGTGCCGTGCCGGCTCCGAGCTCTACCGTGAGCGGACGATCATCAGACCAATAAGACCACTGTTCGAGCTCAAAGCAATTCTCGGCATTTTCAAACAACGCAAATCGGTATTTTTTGCGTTTGCGAGCAATAATGAAATCGTTTGGATCGACACTCATCGCAGTCGCTCAATTGAACCGTCTTTGCGGACGCGCATAACCCAGGACGGAGGAGTACTCTCTGGCACTTCACCGCCATCTACATAGATATCGACTTGGTCTCCAAAGTAATCAATAGCCTGCTGGACGGTACGAGCTGGCGGCAGCGACTCAGGATTTGCACTCGGCGCAATCAATGGGCCAGTTTTGCTGAGCAGAGATAGCAACGCTGGAACTTGAGGCACGCGATACGCAATGTCGCTATTTTCACGGAGTAGGTGTCGCGGAGCATCCTCGGCGGCTATCAAAAAACTCGTCGGTCGGTCAGCATACTTCGCAATATCGAATGATAATTCTTGGCTATGACCATAACTCGATGAGGGTGTGTCCAGTAGTACAATACACGACTTGTGTGGGTCGCGGCCTTTGATGCGATATACCCGCTCCACCGCCTCAGCATTGTCGGCACTCGCGACAATCCCATAGAGCGTATCAGTCCGAAGCACAGCGACCCCCCCCTGCACGGAGTATCTCAACGAGATTAGCAGTATCGAGATGTGTAATTATTTGCACCCTGCTATACTACTAGAGATGAACGCTGTACTCAACTATATCGATGCGCATTTATGGACAGTAATCACTGTCGTGGTACTCGCATGGCTTGCGCGCCACTTCGGCGGGATGATTATCACGAGGTTAATACGAAATGCCGTGCATCGCTCAGCTCACCATGCCGATATTAGCGACAAAGATATTGCCAAACGCCAAGATACTCTCATAAGCCTGGTGAGTGTGATATGGAAATGGTTTGTCATAATCGTTGCCACTGTCATGATTATCAGAGAGCTCCTGCCGCAGGTAGACTTGGGGCCATTGTTTGCAAGTGCGGGTATTGTCGGTATCGCAGTTGGGTTTGGTGCTCAATCACTTATCAAAGATTTTTTGTCTGGAATATTTATCATTGCCGAAAACCAATACCGTGTCGGCGACGTGGTCGACCTAGAGGGCGCGGGTGGTACTGTCGAACAGGTCGGCATACGCTCCACAGTTGTCCGCGACGTCAACGGCAATGTACACTACATCCCCAACGGTTCAATCGTCCATGTCATCAACAAAACGATGGGCTTTTCCAAAATCAATTTTACGTTGTCAGTTCTTCCTGAGACAGACATCGACAAATTATCAGAAACTATCAATCAGGTCGGGCAGCAGCTCTACGAAGATGAAGCCTGGAAAGATAAGTTGCTCGAAGCACCGCATTTTCTTAACATCGGCAACTTCACCGACACGGCAATGGAAGTAACAATTGTCGGCAAGACAGCGCCATCCGCCCAATGGAGTGCGACTGGAGAACTACGCCGCCGACTCCTGCGTGAGTTTCGTAAATCTCATATCAAATTGGCACAATTTTCGCCTGGCGCCTGGCCAACACCAGCGAAAAAATAATCTATTCTGCTTCGACAGTCGGATCAACTACTGCAGCGTCAGTCTGAAAGCCGAGTGCTTCATCCGACAACACATCGTCATCGAACGAACCAAGTGACTGGAGATACTTTCGTTGCTCTTCGTAAAGCTTGGTAAATGTCTCCATGTCTTCTTGGGTCAATGAACCGGTCGCGGGAAAAGTTGGATTGCCGTCACGCTGCAAGTCGTCTCTCGTGATGGTAAACCCTGGGCGGCTAAGGTCTAGCCCGGACGCACCACTCTGTATGTAGAGGTACATACTGATTGAGGTCATCACTCCCGTGATTGCAATGACGACTGCAATTGCCGTCGCAAATTGGTGTTGTCGTATGAACGCTCGAACCGCTCTAAGAAAACGTTTCACTGCTCTACCTGCAATGATATTAGTTTCGATAATTCCACAGTTGCCGCTGAAAATGCGTCGAGCCGACGCTCAATTTCTCGGACCCTAAGCGCGACTATCGAACGCTTTGTCCGCACATCAACTACTTTTCGGTAAAATTCCTGCGGATTTGAGAGACAATTGTATGAGATTGCGTCACTCAAAGCTATTTCATAGTCAGTGTAGTCATTTGCAAACTGACTCCGGAGGTCTTGGACGGCAGTTGTTTCCTGTGACAGCTGCGGCAGTTGAAAGGCGTTGAAGGCAGCGCGATTTGTCAGAGCCGTCATCAATTTCGAGATAGTGCTGTAGGCAACGCCACGATTGACGCGGTAGATAGGATCAACGTATTTGATTCGTTGCATCGAACCCTGGGCCGCTTTGCAGTTTCTCTCGACCAATGTGTAGTCTTCGGGTGTCATGTTTTCGGGATCAATCGCCGAAGCGCCCAATGGAGCGAACGAAACGACTGCAGCTAAAAATAACATTGTAACGATACGAAGCATGTATTTATTATGACTCCTGCTGGTGGCCTGTCAAACCAATCACGTCGTCGCGCTGCTCTACCATACGATCTTTGAGCAAACCTTCAAGCGCAGGTGCAAAACGCGTGTCCGTCGTAGCAAAGTCCGATAGCTGTAGCGGCCCATGCGTCAGTCGTCGAATTATATATCCCCTCATCTGGCGTACAGAGCCTTCAAATTTGGTCTGCGCACGATAATGGGCGCTATTAGAAATACGACCGTGGCCTTGAGATTTGAGATAGGTGCCATAATCCATCAACGCCCAATACCATTCTCGGTAGTGAGCTGACGGCAACGTACGAGCTACCAAATCTACAACCTGCGTGTCGGTAATTTTCGTTAGTGGAAGAGATTTTTCAAAAAAATGATGAAAAAATACCGTCCGAATGTTGGTTTCGACAAACACGACGGGACGATCATAAACATAGACTTCTATCGCGCTCGCTGTGCTACGGCCAATACCAGGCAAGCTTTCGAGCTCTGCATGCGTTGATGGGATACCCTCCTCGACGACTCGCTTTGCCGCCTCGAGCAGATATTTTGCGCGGCGATTGTAGCCAAGTCCCTGCCATACCTGCAGCACGTCAGCAATCTGGCTTTTCGCGAGCTGCTCGATAGTAGGAAAAGAGTCCATAAACTGCTGAAATTTTGGGATAACCCGAGGCACCTGCGTCTGTTGGAGCATCATCTCGCTGACGAGTACGTCATAAAAACCATGTTTGTCACGCCACGGCATAGATCTGCTGTTGTGATGATAAAACTCCCACACAATCGAACGAAACGCTTCGATGTCTTTGTGATTAAGAGGCATTATGGTGTGAGGCGGTTGATATCTCGTGGGAACAATGTCGCTTCTTTGATGTTGTTGAGACCAACAATTTTTTGAGTTAGCCGCTCTAAGCCTAACCCGAAACCACCGTGAGGTGGCATTCCATACCGCATTGCACTCAGGAAAGGTTCGAAGCCTGGATCATTCGGTGCATCATCACCGATAAACCTCTTCAGCTGCTCAATAACAACATCATAGCGATGCTCGCGCATGCTGCCGGTCGTTATTTCGACACCTCGGAACAAGAAATCTACTCTATCAGCAATCTCGGGGTTTTCGTCGTTTGCCTTATGATAAAATTTCATCTCGCTGGCTGGCCATTCACTCACAAACACCGCTTCAGAACCCAATTGTTTTTTTGCATATTCACATATCCACTTTTCTTCGTCGGGCCGTAAATCTTTTTCTCCAATGGTTTCAGTCCCGGTCGCCTTACTATAAAGTTCATGAATCTCAGCCATAGAAAGGATAGGGATGTTTTTTGGTAACACTGGCTTTGACGCATTCCAACGCTTGAGCTCAGTTTCGTGTTTTGCCCACACGTCATCTACGACGACACGCAGCAACTCACCCAAAAATTCCGTGAGTTCACCTAGTTTTATGAAGCCCATCTCCCCGTCAACAGAAGTATACTCTGACATATGGCGCGTAGTTGCGCTGAGCTCTGCCCGATATACAGGCGCAATCTCAAATACCCGCTCGAACACACCTACCATCATTTGCTTGTAAAACTGAGGGCTTTGCGCGAGTGTAGCTGTCTTACCAAAATAATCTAGTGTAAATACTTCGGCCCCACCTTCGGTTGCCTCTGCAAGCAACTTCGGCGTGTGCATTTCGGTCATGCCCTGTGCATAAAAATAATTGCGCATAGATTTGCATATTGTTGACTGGATTTCAAAAATTGAACGCTCCTGCAGATTGCGGAGACCAATCACACGATGGTCAAAGAGAGTATCAAGGTTTTCGGGTTTGTGACTGAGAGGTTTGTCAATTTCAATCGGAGATTCATGCTCAACTGGCGTCATTATCGTTATAACAACATCATGGAGCTCTGCACCACCCGGCGCACGTTCATCGGCAACTACATTGCCGGTCATACTTAGCACCGTACCTATCTGGAGACCCCGAAGTTTTTCGATTTCGTCTTTATTGTCAACAAGCGCTTGCGCGATACCACCTCGATCTCGAAGTGAAATAAAATTTAGACCACCAAGTAAACGTTTTTTGTGAAGCCAGCCTTGCACGGTGACAGAAGAGCCCGTGTGTAATGCAATATCGGTTGTAAGAATTCGTTCCATATATATCCTGCTTGTTAGATAATGTATTGGCTATGCGGACTGGTGGCACATAAAGTACGCCGGCTTTATGCCAGTCCACAAATTTGTATCACGTACTACTACCATAATTAACCCAAGTATAGCCTAGGTTGGCTTTTTACCCAAGAGAGAAGCTATGAGGTCGTCCAGAGTGACTATCTGCTCACCATTAGTCCCTGCAACGAGTGCTATCATGCGTTGCTCATGGAGCATAGTCTCGACCCCATCTAGTAGGTGTGTCGAAGCTGGGAGCTCGAGCACGGGTTGGTTGGCAAATGACAATATGTCGGCTGATTTGGTGTGACGCTTCATGAGCTGGGCAAAGCTGACGTCACCAACAGGCTGGTTGTTCGCATCAAGCACGATATACGAGCGAGACGGCGACTTGTGAAGCTCATCGAGCAGCAGCGGACCGACGGTGTCGGCCGTAGATAACGTCGTACTATCATGTATCGGACGAGCATACTGGGCAATTGTTCGCCGATGCACTCCGATTGCCGATTGCATTAGGCTTTTTTCTTCATGTGTTAAATATTGCGCGGTATCCACTATGTCGCGTAAGGTATCGTAGCTCGATGGACCAATATGATCGCTGAGGGATTGTCGATCGGCGATACTATCAAACATAGACTGATGCGCTACCCACCCCTGAAACCACGTATGATAACGATTAAACAATCGCTGCATGCTCTGCTGAACTAGGTGCACACGTGCTATCACGAGGCAGATAAGGATAAGGATAACCGCCATAATTGGACCGTACACGAAACCCAGCTTCCATATGGTCAGCGTAGCCAGTAGCATCGAGAATACTAGCTGTAACAGCAAAAAAATAGCGCGTAGACGTCGTTGCCCAACTGGTACTACGACAGCCACCAGCCCAATGAGCTTAAGCACGACAATCGCTAGAAGTATCCACCACATATCTCCATACTACTACAGCCTGAAAAAAACGTCCCCACAGTGTATACTATAAGTAGCACAAAGGAGGTGTATGGACAGAACTCGTTGGATAATTTTTGGCGTACTTTGCGTCGCATTAATTGGTGGATTGGTATTTGTATCTCAGAACAACAAAGTTGACGTGAGCGAGGTGGATGCCTTTGCGATTACGACGGATCGGGAAATAAACGACAGAGTTTTTGGGAACCCAGACTCTGAAGTCGTGGTGTTTGAATACGCAGATTTTCAGTGCCCAGGCTGTGGGGGCGCCTTCCAAAATTTGAAAACCATCAAAGAAGAATACAAGGATTCGATTGCGTTTGTCTATCGTCACTTTCCGCTGATAGCATCTCACCCACACGCGTTTGCGGCAGCTGCAGCAGCAGAATCTGCCGGTCAACAAGGCAAGTTTTGGGAAATGCACGACACAATTTATGCATCGCAAGATATCTGGCGTGATTTCTCTGCTGAGCAGCGCCAGGAACGATTCGAACAGTTTGCCCGCGATCTCAATCTTGATATCGAAAAGTTTAATGCTGATTTGACGAGCAAAGCTGTCGCCGACAAAATAAACTTTGATCGGACAATTGGACTCAAGGTCAACGTAACGTCAACACCCTCGTTGTACCTCAATGGTGAAAAAGTTGCCGAGAACGTCGTAACCGATCTCATCCAGCAGCAGGGTCAAGAATTCCGAGCCCTGCTCGATGATGCTATCGCTGAAGCCAACGGTTCTGCATCGTCCCAGTAATCTCTCGTTCAATACTCTAATTGAGAATAAACTGTTGCCAGTCAGGTTTGATCACCACGACATTGACGCGCACCGCGCGAGACGGCTGTTTGGTAACTTCGATTAACACAGTATCTCCTTTTTGTTTTTGCTCACACAAAGCGTGAAACCATAAACGCTATCATACGCAGGTCGCACCGATATGTCAACTAGAAAATTCTACGTCGTCGAGCAAGTATTACTACGGCAAGTGTTGCGATAAACGTCACCGACAATATAAACGTATATGCCCACCATTGGTTTTGGAATGGAAGATCAACATTCATGCCATACATTCCGAAGAATACGTTTGGCAAGGCAATCAGCATCGTGGCGGCAGTAAGTGTCTTCATGGTTCGGTTTAGGTTGTTGCTCGTAATTGTCGCGTAGGCTTCACGTATGTTGACGATACTTTTGACATTGCTACGACAACCCTCAATCGATTGTTCGTTGTTGAGGAGGAGATCCTCTACCAAATCCTCATCGTCGGCAAAAAGCGGAATATGGCGTCCGAGCATGAGCCGTCGTAATATCGCAGTAGTCGGGAGCATCGCCGACAAGAACTCATTGAGCTCGTCTTCGATCAGTACAAAATCAATAAAGTCTTCGTTGCCGACTTCTTCAGCCTTGAGCCGCGTACGAATGAGTTTGATTTGGCGCGAAATGCTATTGATAAATGATTCATATTGATCGACGATTTGCGCCATGATAAGAAGGAGCAATTTTGTCCGCTGGGTCGTCGAAAACTCTATCTTGCCTGAAGTAAACCGCTGCAGCCGAGGGAGCTTTTGTGAAGCAACCGTGATAAATAGTTCTTTGCTAATGACAAAAAGTAGTGGCGCCGTGGTGATATCCATGTTTTCATCGGTGTAGGCATACCGCACAAATATATAGGTGACATCACCCTCGCGCTCAAGTCGCGGCATCTCATCGTCGTCAAGAATATCATTCATGTGACCGGCGTCGAGTTGGAACCGATTAGTAAGCGCTGTAATCTCTTCGGAAGTCGGCGATTCGACACATACCCACGACCCCGCACGATATTCATTGAGTATCGATAATTTCTTGGATCGAATGTTTTTGTAGTAATATGTAGTCATCGCTTTGTAGTATAGCGCTTATGATAAAACTGCACTACCCCAGAATCGAAACAGCACACAAGAAATACCTCGGCTTCGTCGACGGACTCGAGGGTGGCTTTTCGATATTTACAGGACTTGTCATAGGACTAAGCTTCACCACAGATGACAGTACTATTTTGATTGCGTCAGCACTAATCGGCATTTTGGTAAACGCTGTCAATACCGCCACAATTCGATACAGTTATGAGCATTATTTGGACGAGCTCGACGGGCGCGAAAAACGAAGCCCCGTGCGGCATTACTTGATGCCTGCTTTGACTGAATTTTGCCTGTACGGTATCGTAGGCGCTTTATCTGTCCTACCGCTTCTTATGTTCAGTTCGCTCCCTCTTGCCTTGTTTGTCATGGTTGCCATCTGTATTGCGATCTTATTTGTCGCTGGTGCGGTGAGAGGCGCTGTACTAGGCAACCATTGGCTCAGAGATGGCATGGAGCTCGTCGTGGGTGGCTCAATCATGATAGCGGTAGGATCTTTTGCGGGATTGCTTGTCGCACGAGTCATCTCGTAATTCGAATAACACTGCGTCATACGCTGTTATTTCAGCAAATTCCGAATCTTTCTTGAGTCATTTTCAAGGACGTCACCGCGATTATCTAAGATCACAAAATCAGCTCCACCAACCCGACTGACAGTCCTCAGTACTGCGCTTCGCCCATATGCTTGTTTTACTAGCATTTCTTTAGTGATTTTGCGAGATGACTCAATTGTTTGGTTGGTCGATTCACTACGCGAACGCTGGGTCTCGGCCTGTAAGCTTTTTCGCTTTAGTACCGCAGCTCTCCCTATACCCTTTGAGATTAGAACGCTGTTGATGACCAGCGCCTCACATTCATTACACTCGAGTACTGCGGCACAGGGGTCGCCAACTGTCTTGAATCCACAATACGGGCAAGTCATTTCTTTTTCGCCCGTCTGACCCTGTTCCATAGCGTTTTCTGTAGGTAACGCACAGTCACCGTCATATTTTCCAGTTGCAACCTCTGCAGAAATATCAAGCTCACTGATTGACTCGATGCGCCTCCCTCCCAACACCAGCGCAATTGCAGCTGCGGTACGTTCGCGTTCTTTTCCAAGTAAATCATTTTTGGCAGAAGGATTGAGCGCCATGCCGACAATGGCGTCGATAGCCTTGTAGTGCTTTATCATGAAATATGTTTGCTGGTCGACCGCACGTTGGGCATCTACCGAATTGTCAAACAATGACCCCGCATGTCGTACTTCGCCTGTCCTTGCAAAAATTGCATCATCATAGCCATGGGTGATATCGTCAATTAATTTTTCGGAAAATTCTGAAGGAACCCCATCTGTCTGGAAAAGCATATGATCGGCAAGGATATCTTCTGAGCTTCGTGATGTAAGATCCATCCCTAAGATGCCTTCAACCGCCCGTAGACCATCTTGGTCGTTATAGTCCAGGCTAAACAGTCGACACTCCAAATCACCATCACCGTCCCGAGAGTACACACGCACAAAGGTGCGGAGCGTGTCACGTTTGTAGCCCTTGATTGATGTCTCGTCTGCAACAATTGCATCAGGTACTTTGGAGACTTTGACAAAGACGTTGCCATCGAGCTCACCCCGAGCAAATGCCTCGACCTGCAACGCTTCCTCGTGTTCGTGCTGGCGACGAGTCACTTCAAATGCCTGGTCACCCGTAAATAGATACGGCGCCTCGCGCATGGCACGATATGTTCGCTCGGAAAATCTGACATACTCCGTATCAGTTCGGGCATATAGACCACCGTCATATAGCTCATACGGGATGAGCGTACGTATCGGGTAACCTATACGTTCTGCAATATCGGTTCGTTCCTGGAATCGACGATTAGCTTCGAATTTTTCATACCCGTACTGCATGTTGGTTTCTACTGCGGTACGGGCATCAGGTAGTTGATGCGACACGATTATCCTTATCGCCGCAACAAAAAGTCACTAGATCAACTAGCTACACTTCCTGCTCGGGAACACTTCACGCGCGACAAACGTATCGGGCTTAGATGACTATCTACCCTCATAGGGTCATCATTACCGTTGCGGCACAGCGTACGAATTGCACGTACTTCCGCTCGTCACAGTGGTTTAGTTGTTAATACCTTTATCATATACCCCCGCAGGTAGTGTGCATAGGGTAATAAATACACCACCTGTAGCGTTTTAGTGCGACTCATCTGTTATCTATGTATAACGATATCGTTCAACTGAAGTGACCGGGTCCGGACCTGGCGATGGGTTATCAGGGAGAGGACAGCCGTTGGGGCCAACGTCCGTATTGGGCGGTGTTCCTGGGCAGGTATCATCTTCATCCGCGACACCATCGCCGTCAGTATCGGCGACCGTCTCTTCATCCTCAACTTCAGGCTCCGGCTCCTGCTCGGGGCGAGGGCATCCGTTTGCTGTCACAGGGGTATTCCGCGGCGTGTTAGGACATAAGTCGCGGGAGTCTGGTACGCCGTCATTGTCGCTATCTCGAGTAGACTGTTCACCACTGTCCGCCTCATCATCATTCTGTTCAGTAGTCGGACCACCACTACAACTACCGGTCGGAAGCGTGCCACTCAAAAATACCTCATTGTACGTATTCGACGCCGTACCCGTTGCGCGGAGTCCATTGCTGCGGCAGACCGCTATTTCAACGATGCCGTTCGGTCGAGGAAACTCCTCGGCATCTGTGTCACTCAAAAATGCAGTGAGTGATTGGCCCCAGATAGGACCAGCCAAGCCAGAACCTCCCACTGACATAGGTTGGTTTTCGTTATTACCTACCCATACACCGACAGCGAGGCTCGGGGTATACCCAATCGTCCACGCATCGTGATTGTTGTCGGTACTACCGGTCTTGACCGCAACTTGACGACCTGCGATATTGAGGCTCGATCCAAACGTCGGTGCCCTGGCAGCATTATCAGACAAAATGTGTGATATCAAATACGACGATTGCTCTGTCTGGACACGTTTTGAAGAAAAGTTACTTCTGTACATGATTTCACCATACTTATTTTCAATTTGCTGAATCGTTGTCGGCTCATATTGTTGGCCGCCATTGGCAAATGCGGCATAGGCGTTTGTCATGGCAAGTGGTGTGGCCTCGGCAGCTCCCAGCGCCAGGCTCAACCCATAATCTCTATCTTTTGAGATTGTCGTGATGCCCATACGCTGCGCTGTATCTATCGCAGCTTCAGTGCCGAGCTGCTGCATGACTTTGACGGCCGGTATGTTGAGTGACTGCGCAAGCGCGTTTCGGACCGTGATATCACCGCGGAAACGAAAGTCAAAGTTATTTGGCTTGTAGCCATTAAAATCTGTGGCTTCGTCCTTGATGATAGTTGAAGGTGTAATAAGACGTTGGTTGAGCGCCTCTGCAAAATATATCGGTTTAAAACTTGAGCCGGGCTGGCGAGGATTGATTGCAACGTTAAACTTGCCCCACTCCTCATTCGTGTAGTCGGCGCTCCCGACGAGTGCTCGTATCTCTCCATTTTTGGGATCAATTGCAACAAGTGCGGCATTACGCCCACCGCTTGCAGCGTTGATAGCCGTACGGTCACGTACGATTGTTTCTGCCTGCTCTTGCCATTGGATATTGAGCGTCGTCTTGACGCGATATCCAGATCGTTTGACCGTCTCTTCTCCGTAACGCTTTTCAAGGTCTGCAATGACCATCTCAACAAAATGCGGTGCTTTAGAGATAGTTTCTACTTCTTGCGGCGCATACACTAACTCCTGGGCCAGTGCGGCGTCGCGCTCCGCAGCCGTGATTTTGCCGTCTTCGACCATGCGTCGTAAGACACGCTCTTGCTGAGCATTAGCTTTTTCCGGATCGCCATTAATCGGTGAGTACGCGCTCGGAGCGGGAAGTATGCCGATGAGCATCGAGCCCTCGGCAAGTGTCAAATCTATGGCAGCTTTGCCGAAGTAGGTCCGAGCTGCCTCATCGATACCGAACGCACCTTCACCAAAATATACAGAATTTATATACAGATCCAATATCTCGTCTTTGCTGTATTGACGATCGACCGCTATTGCCATGGCAACTTCTTGGTATTTACGGAAAAACGTCTTGTTACTGGTCAGCAAGGTGTTTTTGACCAACTGCTGCGTCAATGTCGAACCACCATAGGCAGTCGCGTCGCGGTTTGCGACATTTGCATAAAGTGCAGCGACAAGCCCCCTGAGTGATACGCCTGAATGTTTGTAGAAATCCTTATCCTCACTCGAAACCAACGCGTCACGTGTCACTTGCGATATCTCATCGAGCTTGAGACGAGTCAGCGCCTTGCTTGTGCCGCTGCTATAAAACGCCTCTCCGTTGATATCCAGCAGTTCTACGCCCGTATTGTTACGGTTCATCAAACGCTCTGGGTCAGAAATATCTCTTGCAAGCAGTGCATACGTCACGAGCGGTATGACAAGCAGTAGTACTAGGACAGGTATCCCTATCAGCGCAAGCTTTTGCTTGAGGCTAAGTCGCCAAAACCAACGCCACCGACGCTGTACTCGTCGAAATGGGCTACTCGTATGTTTCGTATATTTGCCTTTTCTCATACATCTATTCTAGCAAGTTTTTCGTAATCTCCTTGCAACTAGCGTATACTACCACTGATGAAGTGTTTTTTGTCCTACCGCCACACTGGTGAAGATCCAAGAAAGTTATCGCAACTGCTTGACCCTATTGTGTCCACCCTCAAGAAAAAGGGCCATCAAGTTATCTGTACATTTTTTGACGAACACAACACGCTAGGAACTACCGCTCCCCCTATAGATATGATGGCTCAGGCCCTTCGACTCATCGACACCGTCGATGTACTGCTGGTCTTACAAGATAGCCCGGAAAGAAGCGAGGGCATGCTGATGGAGGTGGGGTATTGCATCGCCAAGAGTATACACGTCATAGTAGCAACTCGATCGACCGTATCAGGCACCTATTTACCGTCTATGGCTGATGCCGCCACTCGCTATGACAGTATCGAGGATTTGACGAGATGGCTCGAGACTGAATTTCCGCAGATAGCCATGGTACCGAAGCTCGTCTCAAACTGATATACTACCGCTATGATCATGCAACGTACACTGCGACCAAAACAGATTATATTTTATCAAGGCGAGGCAGCCCTGCAGACCTATCGTGTCAAAAAAGGCCTAGTGCGTGCGTATATCATCCATGACAACGGCGAAGAAGCAACCGTCGCGTATTTTGGACCGGATGATCTCTTCCCTGTCGCATCATCTTTCGATATTGCACCCGTCACGCTGTTTTACTACGAAACAGCGGCAGAGACTGAGGTCGACGTCATGAACAGTGGTGATTTTCGTGAATTTCTTGCACAGACAGGGCCCGAAGAACTTCAGCGATTTGCCTCGCGGTATGTTGCAGCTTTGCTCCATATCAGCTCACTGACCCAAACGAGCGCTCGAGCAAAACTGGCAACGACACTGCGGTATCTCGCGCTGCGATACGGAGAAAAAGGTATCGATGCTGCGAGGGTAAAAATTGCCATCAAGCTAACCCAACAGGATATCGCCAGACTATGTAGCGCAAGCCGCGAGACAATGAGCATCGAAATCGGCAAACTCAAAGATGAAGGTGTAATCCTCGTAAAAGAAAAATTCTATATTGTCCATGTGCCAAGACTCAACGCAATTATTAGTGATGACCAAGCTCCAGAAATCACGCTCCGCTGAGCGTATCTTCGACGAGCCGCAATAATTCCTTTGGCGATGCCCAGCTTTTGAGCATATAGCGAGTCGCCCCTAACTGAGATACTTCTTCGATATCACTCTTTGCATCAAGATTGCTAAACACAATGATTGGTGTCTCATGCTTGTTGTCAAACGCCCGCAGGAAAGCTTTGCCGTCCATAATTGGCATCAATAAATCAAGCAAAATCACGTCATACGTTTTTTTATCGGTCAGCTCGAGGGCTTCTTTGCCGTCGTAGGCAGTATCCACCTCATAGTCTTTTGATAATACGAGCTCAAACGCATCGTTGAGCGCTTGATCGTCTTCTATAATTAATACTTTTTTCTTCATGCTTTCTCCTTGTTTACTAATGATGTGGGCGCAGTCGGAAGAGTGAGGGTAAATATACTACCTCGACCCGGTTTTGAGTCGACTTCAATATCTCCGCCATGCGCAACCATAATTTGTTGGGCCAAAAATAACCCGAGCCCAGAACCCCCAACAGTTTTTGAAAACTCGTTTGGAATACGTGAAAACTTTTTGAATAACCTTTCGATATCAGCTTCCTCGATACCGACTCCACGATCACGGACAGATAGCAGTGCAACTTCTTTACGGGCGCATACAGTGACAGTAATTGGAGTACCTTTTTCAGAATACTTGAGCGCGTTTGACAAGAGATTTTCGAGTACCATCCGCAGATATCGCTCATCGGCATGTACCAATACCGGTTTTTTCTTTGGGGCTTTGACAATGATTTCGGCTTGATGGTCTTCGACATCATTATGCATGCTATCAATCACTTGCTCAGTGAGAAGCGTGAGGTCTAGCACCTCTTTTTGGAGCACCAACTGGTCTGCATCAGCTTTGGCAACATGGAGGAGCTGGTTGATGGTTTCGAGTTGACGTTCATTCGCCGCAAAGGCTTTTTTGGCAATGATTTCCTGCTCCGGTGAGAGCTGTCCCACAAAGCCTTGGAGCAGCATCCCGATATATTGTTTGACGCCACTTGCTGGAGTCCGCAACTGATGAGATGTCAGTGCGAGTAACTCATCCTTGGTGCGCTGTAGCTCTGTTTGATGCTGTGCATCGAGGCGTATAAGCCGCCGCGTCATGAGATAGGCGACACTTCCACCTATCGCAAAACTCGTTGCAATACCGAGCAAAAAGGTGACCCCAGGCGCTGTAAATCGTTGCAGCGCCGGCTGATACAACGACAGTGCAACACTCCACTGCTTGTCGATAATCGTTGATTGGCGCGCCGCATCGTACTGAGTCTCACGCGCCGCAGGCGTATAGACTTGATTTGCCATAATCTTACCCGTCGACGTATCGCTTACGACAAAAGAAGACGACCTCAGCTGATCACTCCCTTCTGTCTGCTCTATATACCGAATGAGATCACTCGGCCGAAACACGATATAGGTGAACCCACGCAATTGTTCACGCCGCTCTGGTATAGACTCTGGTGATGTTGGTGCCGCGTAGATTGGATAATACACCAATACCCCTTGTTGATTGGCGTCACCCTCGTCTTGAACAAGTTCAACTGGAGTTGTCATGCTTGCCTTTGCTTCATCTCGAGCTTTTGCCATGGCTTGTCGACGAGTGCTCTCAGAAAACATATCAAACCCAATTGCTCGTTCATTGACCTCATTGGCCGGCTCTAAGTAGCGAATTGCGGTATAAAAGTCACGTTGGCCTTCAGGGGTAATTTGAAATCCCGGTCGTGTTTCTTGACGATTCTGGATGTATTGCTGCAGTTGGTCCGGCGGCACTGCATCAACATACCCAATCCCGAGTATAAAAGGATGCCGGGCGATGACTTGGCTCTCATCGATAAAACCCGACCAACTCGCTTGTGACACCTCAGGCATCGACCTCCTATACGCAGCAAGTAGCAAAAGAATTTGCTCAAACTCGGTCGTCCGAGCTTCGATGTTTCCCGCAAAAATTGTGATTTGTTCTTCGGTAGACTGCTGGAAATCATCAGCTGCTCTGGTCGCCAAGAAGTCAGCAAACGCGTATGTTGCTAGTACGCCAGCTGCAATCACCAATGCACCGACAATCATCGGTACTTTTATGAAGCGTGAACCTTCATCCAGAAGCTCTCGAAATGTTTTTTTCATAACAACAATGTCAATTTTACCAAAGAAGTTAAGAGTCAAATGTAATCTAGGTCACATTTGCAATGTGTGGTGCACCATATCTGTACGCACGGGATACCGCTACCATAGTACTCACCACCACGTAACACCACGTAGAAGGAGAAATAATGAGTACAATCGTCTGGATCATCTTCGGAGCCCTTGTGGGTTGGATTGCGATGATACTCGATAACGTCCCGATTCGTCAAGGCGCACTACCCCACATCGTCATCGGCATCATTGGTGCGATTATGGGTGGCTATATCGTGAGTGCGTTTGGCCACGGCAATAATATGGCCGGCATAGACGTTCAAAGTCTCGCTATCGCCGTACTGGGATCAGTAATTTTCTTGTGGATGTATAGAACTGTTCGTATAAGTACATAATCGTAAAAAGGAGGGTACAAAAATGTGGACATTCGTAAAACAAACTATCTTAGTCAGCTATATTGGCGTATCACTGTATGCTGCAAGCTTTGTGGTCAGTCTTCTTGGAGGATTTGCACTTGATCACCCTGTGCTAGGTCCTACTCCTGTGCTGCTTGAACACATACAGACGATACTCATTTCATCAGTCGCTGTGACCTCAAGTGTGCATTTGGGCGCCTATGCAAACCGTCCGACGCTTCGACGCGCATAAGAGAGTGCCCCTCTCTAGCTCGCCTTCGTATATTGTGATAGCCGCCACCACGTGCCTCTGTTATAATAAACGTAATCGTGATGTGGGCATGGAACAAACGGCATATTTTGGTTGTAGCGAGCGTCCTAGGGGGGCTTGTCATTGCTCCAACCATGCTTGCACTCAGCCCTCTCACCGAAGGGTATACCTACGAAACAGATAAACCCTCAATAGGCTCAATTGTCAGTCTCAAAAAAGATACGGCAGATACGGTTGAAGTCGCAAACTCACAAAATATCGAGTCTATATTTGGGGTTGTCGTGACCGGAGATAGCTCACTCCTCTCTATTTCTAACGGTGGCGAGAAAGAAGTCCAAGTCGCAACGTCGGGCACAGTACCGGTAATGGCGTCAGATATCAACGGTGAGATCAAGCGCGGCGACCACATCACCGCATCTCCGATACCCGGTGTCGGTATGAAGGCAACGTCAAATGTACGAGTCATCGGTATCGCACAGGGCGAACTCGATCGCATCCAATCCCAAACTGTCAAAGACCGCGATGGCCAGGAAAAGGAAGTCCAGCTCGGCCAAGTACCGCTCCTTGTAGGTGTCGCCTACTTCTTCCAGGAGCCTGAAAAAACAATCGTGCCGGCTGCCATCCAAAACGTTGCGAATGCCTTTGCCGGCAGAGAAGTCAGCACGTTGCCTATACTCATCAGTGCCGCGATATTTATCATCACGCTCATCGTTGTCGTCAGTATTATCTACTCGATGATTCGTCACAGCATCATATCTGTCGGTCGAAATCCTATGAGTCAGTCAGCAATTTATCGTGGACTTGTGCAGATGTCGGCGCTTGTAATCGCAATACTGGCGGTGAGTCTGGTCATAATTTATTTTGTATTGACGAGGTTATAAGATGGGACCAGATATACTCCAACTTCTCCTCTTGGCAAATGTATTCTTGCTCGGTGTGGTTGTCTCTATCGCCGCCCGCCACATACGTGAGCATGGACACAAATCACCCACACACCAAAACAGCATCCTGAGCGATGAACTCCGCCAAGAATTGTCTATCGCGGCGAAAGACCACCTGTTGCAAGCTCTTGATTCGTCGAGCGCTGCAATGTCAAATGAAATGAACACGACGGCCAAAAACCTCAATCGATATCTTGCTGAGGCCGGTACTGAAATTCTCGAGAACGAAATGATAGTATTTCGTAGAAATATTGAGCTCATACGCAAGCGAATTGAGGCAGAGGCTGCAAGCAGTCATTCGCACATTACTGCACGTCAAACGTCACTCGATAACGAATTGCAGCTTCGTCGCGACGAGCTCAACGAACGACTCGCCGAGCATCAATCTAGACTTGAAGCATCTCTGTCAAAATCACTAGAGTCAATCCAAACAACCCTTACCCAACGGCAAGAGCTGTTCACACAAAAAATCGCCGAGCGCGAGCAAGCACTCGACGTCCGGCTGGATGAAGAAATTGCCAAAGAACGTGAGCTTTTACTGCACCAAATCGATGTCAAACTCGGTGATGCGATGGGGTCGTTTCTCGTTGAGGCGCTCGGTTCAAATGTTGATTTAGGTGCACAAACACCATACCTACTTGAACTACTCGAAACACACAAAGAAGAACTCAAGCGCGAGGTACAGGGCAATGGCTAAACTCGTACTGCCAGCAACAATCATCTCTCCGCGCGATATTGCTGAGCTCGAAATGGAGCTGATGTCCTACGGTGACTGGTTTCGTCATAATGCGATCAAACAAGAGCTTCATTTGTCAAAAGGCACGATGATGCCCGGCCTCAGCCAAACGGCAATTTCTCTATTGCAGCAGGTCGCCGAGAACAACCGTTTGAGTTTCCAAATCCTTGATCAACTGCTCCAAGATGTCCGGAGTCTCAGGCAGACTTCCCCGACTATGACCGTCACGCTCGCCGCCCCGCCCTCACGCCAACTGCAACAAACAATTGCAAAATGGTGCCGAAAAGAGCTACACGATGCAACATTGATAGATTTTCGCTTCAACGCAACACTGCTTGGCGGCATGGTCATACGCTACGGTAGTCATGTATACGACTGGTCGTTTCGACGTGCACTGCTGACAAACCGCTACGAGTTTGCGGAGGTACTTCGTCGTGTTTGATACCGCACAGTTCCAGTCGTTGGTTGAGTCTGACAATCTGACAGGCCAAGTCGTTGCGGTCAATCGATTTATTGTTGAGGTCAAAGGCCTCCATGGCGTAAAAATCGGAGCGCAAGTGTTGTTCGAAGATGGCCAACGAGGTATCGTACGTGAGACCTACGGCGACAAAGTCATTCTGTACAATATCGACTCTGAAATTTTGCCAATCGGCACGCTCGCCGTGGTGCAGCACGACATGCTCCAAGTACCGGTCGGTCCCGAACTTGTCGGACGCGTGATTAGCCCAATGGGGACACCGCTTGATGGCGCCGGGCCTGTCCAAACCGCACAGTCATCTGGCATTTTTTCAGCCGCACCGGGCATTATGGACAGAAAAGTGCTCGACCAGCAGCTCGAAAGCGGCGTGACTGCAGTCGATAGTTTCTTCCCGATAGTCCTTGGGCAACGTATCGCAATTCTTGGTGATAGCAAATCAGGAAAAAGTACATTTTTGTCTCAGCTAAGCGCAAACCAACAAGAGACAGACCGACTCGTCGTATACGTACTTATCGGCAAACGTAAAGTTGATGTCGAACGATTGCTTGCCGGCCTCAAATCATCAGGCGCGATGAAAAGCACTATCGTTGTCTTTGCCAACATCTTCGATTCACTGACGCAGAGCTACCTTGCGCCCTATGCAGCCTGCGCCATGGCGGAAAACCTATGGTACAGCGGCCGAGATGTCATTATCATTTATGACGATCTCAGCTCACACGCTGAAGCCTATCGACAATTATCACTGCTTCAGGAAGTAGACCCAGGCCGAGATAGCTACCCTGGTGATATTTTCTACACCCATTCAAGCCTATTAGAGCGAGCTGGGCGACTACTCTCGAATGACAAGACACTGACAAGCCTCCCGGTCGTCCTAACGCCAAACGACGATATTACGGCATATCTTTCGACCAACATCATGTCGATTACAGACGGGCAGATCATCTTCGATCTTGGTTTTTTCCGCAAAGGTGTTCGTCCAGCCGTCAACGCCGGTTTGTCGGTGTCACGCGTCGGTGGTCAAGCCCAAAACAAACGTCAAAAGCAACTATCGACTGCTCTTTTCAAATCACTCGCAAAATACCACCAAGCCGAAGAATTCTCTCACTTTTCCAGCCAGCTCAGCAAAGAAGCTCGACTCGATCTAGCCCGCGGCAAGCATCTCTACATGGCCCTGCAGCAACCACCCGAAGAACTCCATTCACTCGTTGAGCAGCAGCTCATGCTCGAGACGATTATGTCGAGTCAGGATGATCGGCCTATAGACGTTGTCGGTCTCAAAAAAGCCGTTCGCGAGGCTGCTGGCCGCGTTACGCAAGAATCAGATTATGATGCAATCGAAGCTGAACTACTGTCGCAATTTGCTGCAGCGCCGCTTGCGGCTGTCCGTAAAGAAGCTGATAAAACATCACCGCCACCCGCCCAAGACGACGCAAAGACTGATGCCAAGGAGAAGAAATAATGCGACGCGCAAACCTCATCGAAAAAGACATGCGAGGTATCGGCACGCTCAAAGATTTGACGAACGTCTTTGAGAGTCTTGCAAGTACACAGGTAGCAAAGGTAAAGACTAAAGCACAGCTATCACAACAGTTTTTCAATCTACTGTGGCAACGGTATACCGCAATCCGTATCGATCCATCGACCCGTATCGGTAGCCGAGAAGATACCACAAACGGTCGCAAAGTACTGATACTGATATCGGCCGAAGCGGGGTTGTCAGGAGATCTAGATATGCGGATGATCGAAACCATGCAGGCTGATTATGATCCTGATACAACAGACATCATAGTACTCGGCAGCCACGGAGCGAGTCAGCTCTCACAGCGCGGTATCCCCTATATTCGCTTCTTCCAGGTACCTGAGTCTGACAGCTATGTTGATGTCAGTCCTGTTATCGAAACGGCCCAAAACTACAGCACAATCGTCGTCTATTACGAAGAGTACTTGTCGCTTGGCGAGCAAGAGGTACGTTCCATCAACCTCATCAACCGACTCAAAGACATGACGGACGAAGCAAACGAAGATGATGACATTATGACTGCTGAGGATACGATATTTGAACCCTCAATCGAAGAGATTGCGCACCAGATGGAAGAAACGATGATGAGTCTTGCACTGAGCCAAATGATACTACAGTCGGGCCTCGCCCAATCTGCCAGTCGATTCAATGCAATGACCGTTGCAGAGGACCGTGCCGGCGAGCTGCTCGGTGAATACAAGCTAGAATACCATCGTTCAAAACGTGGCGAAAATGATCGTCGACTACGGGAAGTACTGGTCGGCATCAAGAAAAAACGTCGAGAACGGGCGGGAGGCGAAAATGCCTAACGACTTTGTCGGGAGCGTCACAGTCATCAGGGGTCTCACCGTCGAGATTGATATTGTCGGCGAGTATCCTGAAGTCAAAGAGCTGCTTGCTGTCGAACACAACCCCGACGTCTATCTCGAGGTCAACTTTTTCCGTAAAGGCAAAGCAGTCTGCCTCAATTTGACGAACGACCAATCAGTCGCCTGCGGCATGAAGGTGTCTCGCACACACAAAAAAGTATCTGTCCCAGTAGGCCCACAAACCATGGGTCGAGTCTTCAATGCTCTCGGGCAGCCTCTCGACAACGGCTCGGTTATCTCGGAAAATCTCCGCCCTATTTCGATACCTAGCGGCACCACCAGTTACCGCGACAGTACAAATCTTGAGCTACTCGAAACTGGGCTCAAAGTAATTGACTTTCTCACGCCATTTGTCAAAGGTCGCAAGATTGGCGTTATTGGTGGTGCCGGTGTTGGCAAAACAGTGCTTACGATGGAAATGATTCACAATGTCACCCAAGGCGAAAGCAATAAGAGCCTATCAATCTACTGCGGTGTTGGTGAGCGTATCCGTGAAGGAAATGAACTGTATGAAACGCTCAAAGATACCGACGTGCTCAAAAACACAGTGATGTTTTTTGGCCAAATGGATGCAACACCAGCTATCCGTAGTATGGTCGGTCCGGCAGCCGCAACGAGTGCAGAATATTTCCGTGATGAAGAAGGCCGTGACATATTGTTCTTTGTCGATAACATTTACCGACATGTCCAAGCAATGACCGAGCTTAGTACCAACCTTGGGCTGATTCCGAGTGAAGGTGGCTATAGCCCGATGGTATTTTCCGACCTGAGACGACTTCAGGACCGACTGACAAGTAGCGAACAGGGCACTATCACTAGTGTCCAGGCTATCTATGTGCCGGCTGATGACTTGTCCGACCCGGCCGTGCAAGCAATTTCTCAGCAGCTCGATAGCGTCTTGGTGCTCGATCGGTCTATCGCCGAACAAGGTATCCGCCCTGCCGTCAATTTGCTAAAGACAACAAGCTCACTGCTCACTCCGGATATCGTCGGCGAACGACATTACCGACTAGCTGAGCGCGTTCAAGCTATCATGCAAAAGTACGATAGCCTCAAAAATATTATTGCTATTGTCGGTGAAAACGAGTTGAGTCCAGCTGACAGGGCAGATTATCAGAATGCCAAAAAGCTCATTCAATTTTTCTCACAGGATTTTGCTGTTGCCGAAAAATTCTCAGGTAAGCCTGGTGAATATTTCACGCTCGAGCAAACACTCGATGGGATTGAAGAAATTATCTCCCCCGCGCCCTCAAGCGATACTTCGCAGCAAGATTCTGGTTCGGGCGCTAGCACCGACTCCAAAAACTCGCAGCCAGACGAAGCAACCCCGCAGGAAACAACGCCAACCCCAACATCATCATGAGCAACGAGACACCAGAACAACTGACCGTCATCGCGAGAGCTCCGTTCCACATCTACTACGAAGGTCCTGCGCTATCAGTCACCGCGCAAAACAAAGTTGGGGTGTTTGATATTCTCCCAGGTCACGCAGATATGTTCTCGGTCCTGGTGCCCTGCGAAATTGTCATCGAAACAGCAGACAATGAGCCTGTAGTATTTGATATCAATTCAGGTATTTTGACCGTCCGGCACGAAGAAGTGATGATTTTTATCGACGTCTAACTACTGCATGACGATGTAGTCAAAGGCAAACCCGCCTGGCGGCATACCTTCACTGACCCCAATCGAAAAACCGCTGGGGCTACGATTGACAAAAAACTTTACGCCAATGCCAACAGGCGTAATCACAACATGTGGAGTTGATGAGTACGCACGCGTGAATGACACCTGCGCCACGATACCATTGCCCGCACCAGTGCCTGTGTTTACCGCAACCGTACCCGATGCATCATTGCCGCTGATCGATACGGTCCCATTGCTACCAACTGCACCACCAGCGCTTACACCCGGTGCAGCGCCTCGAGTAATCACGTGACCACCTATTGTCAATGTCGTATCAGACGTCAAGCTACTGGCCTGAAAATTCCGCACACTGAGCGTGCCACCGACCGCAACGTTGCCCGCAACGTTTAAGTTGTTGTTTACCGTCAACAGCTGACCAATCGCAACCGGTCCCTGCAATCGAGTCGTACCAGCAACATTGAGGTCCTGACGAGCATTTAGTGTCCCGACCGTACCATTGCCGCTGGCAGTAAATTGCCCCAGCGATACATTTGCAGCCTGGACGTTGCCGAGATTGGCCGAGCTGGCCGACAGTGCGTTGTTGAGCTGGAGTTGTCCCGCCACGCTGACGTCACCGCCCAACTGTACTTTTCCATTGAAACGAGTACTTGGCCCAATGATTAGTTCAGCGCCTTGAGTACTGACTTGATTGCGGCTCACGCCTAGTGACTCGAGACTCCCCGGGTCTATCACTACTTGATCCCCAAACAACGCTGACTGCAAACCACCCTGCCCCCTGACGAGGAAGAACAATCCAACACTGAGCGCGACCAATAGACCGATTATCACCGCAATACCGATAAACGTCGCTCGTTTTGTCGGACGATAGGCAATTCGACGAGACTTATAGCCAGACTTCATTGACGGCGCAGCCGACTGTGACGCCGGCGCCTCTACTGGTTTGAGTTCTTCGGGTTTTGGCCCCGAACTTTGTGTGCTATCCATATGTTTGTCTTATTGTATCCATAGTAACTATACCGCTTATGTACTGATACCGCAACTTGCAAAATGACGGCCAACACGTGACAATAATGCTTATGGCACGGAGTTTTGTCATTGTTTTGAGTGTAATAGCTGTCATCGGGGCATTATTCTTCCCTATTCCTCTGTTTGCGCAGTCATTACAGTCACCCAATTACCGGTTTGATGAAGGGGTCATAGGCACTGGTGGGATGCTGCAGTCTAGCTCTTCAAATTTTGAGGCACGTGGCGCGACAGGTGACATCGCAATCGGAAACTCCCAGAGCGCAAACTTCCAACTTGATTCAGGTACCAATACGTCACCTGATCCAGCCCTATCATTCGAGGTCTTGACGAGTGCAGCAAATTTCGGAACCTTTAGCCCAACAAGCACCCTTACCGCGACCGCATCGTTTCGTGTTTCAAACTACACGACATATGGCTATGTAGTCCAACTGGTAGGGTCATCGCTCACAAATAGTAATTCGACAATTGATGCAATGTCCGCGACCACCACACCGCAAGTTGGCGTCGAACAGTTTGGTATCAACCTCGTGGCAAATACTGTCCCGGTATCTTTCGGTTCAAATCTCAATAACGGTGATTTTGGCTTTGGCTTGATTGCACCAAACTATGCTACACCAAACGAATTTCGCTACGTCAGCGGTGAGACTATCGCTTATGCCGATAAAAATTCTGGACAGACGACCTACACTATCAGCTACATAGCTAACGTTGCACAGCTCACCCCGGGAGGGATATACAGCAGCAACCAAACACTTATCGTGACCGGTACATACTGAATAGTACGACTTATCCACAGTTTTCATACATATTATTGTTGACATGGCCAAAATGCTCATGCTACAGTGTGGCTAAAGCACCTCAAAAAATAAACACAACCACCACATGAAAACACCACAAACATTTCACCGTATCGTTTCGCGCTTGTCGCTTGTTGCGCTTGCATTATTAGTGGCGGCTAGCCCATTTTTCCTGAATACACCGGTCTCGGCCGCGCAAATTACGAATCGTAGCCTGACTCTTCAAGCAGGTGCCACTGACGGCGGATCAGAGCCTGGAGGCGTCGTTAACCACCTATTCAACTTTACCCTACCCGCGAATACAGTCGGTTCAATAAAGTTTGAATACTGTGAAACAGCAGCTGACGTCGGGTTAGGGACGTGTGTTACTCCAACAGGACTTGTAACGACCAGCGCCACAATGGGAACTCAATCTGGTGCAACTGGTTTTACTCTCAATGCCACAACAAACGGTGCTCCTTATCTTACTCGCACGGCTGCCGCAGCATCAGGCGCGGTCTCGTATCAATTGCTCGGCATCACCAACCCAGTCTATGGCCCAACTGTTCCCGATACCAATAAGACTTTCTTCGTACGTATATTAACCTACGCAAACACAACCGCCACTGGTATTCCTCAAGATAACGGTACGGTAGCCGCAAGCACTGCCGAACCTATCATCCTTAGCGGAGTCATGCCCGAATCGCTCGTCTTCTGCACAGGCGAAACAATTGGCCTCGATATCGCGACAAGTACTGTCCCTGACTGTTCGACGGCAACTGATGGTACTATCGCTTTCAACCAGCTGTTTTCGCCAACGGCAACTGCGATATCACAATCCCAAATGGCTGCAAGTACCAACGCGGGGGCGGGCTATGCCATCACGGTCAACGGACCAACCCTCACCTCAGGATCTAACACTATCGCTGGTATGAATACCGCCGGCATATCAGTTCCTGGTACCGCACAGTTTGGTCTCAACCTCAAAGCAAACATCACTACTCCTACAGTAGGCCTTGAAGTAGCACCTGCGCCGAACGGCACAAACTACCGCGGACAGGCATCAACTGGCTATGATACACCTGAGCAATATAAGTTTACGTCGGGTGACACTGTAGCCGCGAGTGATAATACCGCAGCCGGTCCAAGTGACGCACAGATATTTACTGTCGCCTACATCGCAAATGTCCCAGGTAGCCAACCTGCCGGTACCTACACCTCGACACTGACATACATCTGTACCGCAACATTCTGATTCACTCTACTATGTATAGAAAGTTATCCACCACACACCTGCCATACATACTGTCTTCACTGACAGTATCTGGCGGTGTTGCGAACCATACTACACACCCGAGAGGAGGACTTTTTAGTTGAGCATGACCGCATCACACTAGACTTCTAAAGCTATATCAATTACCGCAGATACACTCACTGATCGCGCAAATGGTACTTTCTGCGAGGATTATTTGTTGACGCCCCTAAAAAGCTCATGCTACAATCACAGGTATGAGACGAAGTGGAAGGGTGTTCCTATCAGCTTTGCTGCTATTCTTGATGGTAGCAAGCCCATTGATGCTGTCGCGAAATGCGACCGCTGCTCAAATAACACTTCGTTCACTGACGCTACAGCAGGGTGCGGGCGGCGACGGCGGCTCACTCGCCGGTGGTAACGTCAACCACTTCTATGAATTTACTGTCCCAAATGTCGGTAACGGCAATATCGGATCGATACGGTTTGAATACTGTACTGAAGCTGGAGGCACATGTACGACACCGACTGGCCTCGTCACAACGAGCGCGACTATGGGTACACAGTCTGGTGCAACTGGATTTACGCTCAACAACACCACAAACGGATCTCCGTACATCACTCGTACCGCTGCCAGCGTGACAGCAGGAGCAGCACTGTCCTACCAACTACTCGGTGTCACAAACCCAACTACTGTCAATGAGTCATTTTATGTACGTATTACCACCTATACAGGCACAGATGGTGCAACAGGTGCAGTAGACAACGGTACCGTCGCCGCTAGCACCGCTGAGCAAATTGTGCTCAGTGGAGTTATGCCAGAATCATTGATATTTTGTACAGGAGAGACCGTTGCCGCAAACTGTACGAGTAGTACGCCCGGAGCGATAGAGTTCGACCGACTATTCTCGCCAACAGATACTGCCGTTGCCACATCTCAGATGGCTGCGAGCACCAATGCTGAGAGAGGCTATACAATTTCGGTCAACGGGCCCGCACTGACTAGTGGAAGCAACACTATACCCGCAAAGGCCACACAAGCCGCTGGCTCGCCCGGAACAAGCGAGTTCGGCATGAATCTTCGTGCAAACACTGTTGCGACTTCAACGCCGGCCTTTGGTGCCGAGGTGTCGCCCGCGTCAAATGGTACCGACCTCAAAGCACAAGCCAATACAGGCTATCAGACCGTTGATCAGTTCAAATTTGTTAGTGGTGAGACCGTCGCCAACAGCGCCAGCTCCGGTGGCGCACTTGGTACTGTTGGCACAAGCCCTGGACCTACTAACTCACAGATTTATACCGCCTCATATATCGTCAATGTGTCTGGTGTTCAGCCCCCTGGTACGTATACCACCACGCTAACGTACATCTGTACCGCCTTGTTTTAGCATATGAAGCAGATACTCGGAATTTTGATTAGTAGCATCGCACTCCTGGCTCTCGCTAGCGTTGCAGTCTCTGCACAGAGCCAATCAGCTCCTCAGCAAGGAAACGGACAAGCACTTGAAATTGCACCGCCAGTACTCGACATACGCGGTAATCCTGGAGAGACTGTAGAAGCTCGAATTAGCCTACGTGACATTAGTCCGGTGCGATTGTTGGTCCGAAATGAAATCAATGACTTTGTCGCTGCCGGAGAAGATGGCACGCCTAAGATCTTGGTTGAGGAAGGTGAAGAGAGTCCCTACTCTATCAAAAGCTGGATTTCGCCACTACCTGAAATCACCCTAGAACCTCGTCAGATTGAAGAATTGACTGTTAATATCGCTATCCCGGCGAACGCTGCACCGGGCGGTTACTTCGGCGTAATTCGCTTTACTGCCGAAGCGCCTGAGCTATCCGGCACTGGTGTTTCGCTCTCTGCAAGTCTTGGTACTTTGGTACTTTTGAGGGTCAACGGAGACGCCAAAGAAGCAATGAGTGTGGAGGAATTCTATGTCGAAAAAGACCAGAACCGCTCGTGGGTATTCGAATCAGCTCCAATCATGTTCTATGAGCGACTCAAGAATGAGGGTAATGTACACGAACAGCCACGAGGTCAAATCAGCATCAAAGACATGTTTGGCCAAAAGATAGCCAATCTCAATGTCAACCTCGAAAACCGTAATGTTCTTCCTGGAAGCACACGTAAATTCGAGCAACCTCTCGATGAAACCGTAATTGGCAATCGAATGTTATTTGGTCGCTACACAGCCGATCTCGAAATTACCTATGGCTCAGCCGAAAACCGTCAAACAATGACCTCACAGCTAAGTTTTTGGGTCATCCCGTATAAGCTAATTGCCGGCATACTCCTCGGCCTCGTCGCACTCTTCTTTATCCTGAGAATTGCTATCAAGCGATACAATGATCGCTTGCTCAGCCAGAGCCGTGGCCGGCGTCGTCGCTAATCCGTAACGCTCATGCTATACTGATGGCATGATGGCTCGCAAATCGTTGCATCCACGCCATACAAACACACACACACCTCAAAAGCAGATACCCTACCGGATGCTAGGCATCATCCTTACAGTTATAGGTGTGGTATTAGTCATGTTTACTATCAATTCTGTCACCCGTGCGGCGACGCCATACGATGGGCCAGAATCAGGCTCTGTCGGTCTCACCGGAGTTGTGCCGGGAAAACCACCGACGACGGGCGCAACTATCGTCACGCCGACGACTGGGCAGCGATTTATCGAAACCCCGATAGAGGTCACGGGTACGTGTCCACCAAATACTCTAGTTGAAATATTCAAAAATGACATTTTTGCCGGCTCGACTCCGTGTAGTAGCACCGGTACATACTCAGTGCAGATAGACTTACTTATCGGCGAGAATAGGCTCATCGCGCGCGTCTATGATGCGCTCAATCAACCAGGCCCAGACTCAAACATCGTCACCGTCTTTTATGACGCACTTCCAACGCAAGCCGGGCCTATCGCATCGTTTGATTTCGGCGCAGCACAACTCCTTATCAATACCGACGCAGTATATCGAGGCATGTTTCCTGATCAAGAAATGCTTCTACGGATTGATCTCATCGGCGGCCGTCCACCGTATGCCGTCAATGTACAGTGGGGAGACTCAGAAAACTCTGTCGTCTCACGCGGTGATAATATTGGATTTTCGGTACCGCACACGTATAAAAAACCTGGCATATACCAGATAACTATCCAAGCGAGTGATGCTGATGGACGAGTCGCGTTCATGACGGTCGCAGCCATCGTCAATGGCCAACCAGATGCTGCGGTCGCTGAGAGCACCACGACACAGCGACATATCCTACTCGTCATATGGCCACTCTATGCGGCGATTATCACAGCGGTGATAAGTTTTTGGCTTGGTGAAAAACGCGAAAAACACATACTCCGAGTTCGCGGGCAACTCGTCACCTAAAAAGCTCTTGCTTTTTTACAAAAGAACGAGTATTATTACCCGTAGATAACGAGAGACAAAACAAAAAAAGCGTTTATCTAACACCCCACCACATGTACCTTATGCACATATCACTCATATTTTTTGAGTGTTAAAACATATACAAATACAAAAAAGGGGCTTGTTCCACCATGTTCTCGGGCGTGTCACCACGGCGTCTATTCTCTGCTATCGTAGTACTGCTCGTTATGAGTAGTGTTGCTCTAAGTGGCGTATGGTCTACGACATCATCTGCTGCTCCTGGAATAAATCAAACGATCAATTTTCAAGGGCGGCTATTTACTGCGTCTGGTGCTACTGTTCCAGACGGTTATTACAATGTCCAATTTAAGATATACCAAGATGGCACCGGTACCGCCGTTGGCAACCCAGGCGGCACCCTCCTATGGACCGAAGATCATATAAATTCCGCCTCTCAGGGCGTGTTAGTGCGCAATGGATTTATGTCCGTCGAACTTGGTTCGGTCACTGCATTTGGCAGCAGTATTGACTGGAACCAAGACACCCTTTGGCTCAGCATGAATATCGGGAATACCAATGTCAGCTGTACGCCGTTTAGTAGCTGTGGCGGCGATGGTGAAATGGTCCCGATGAAACGATTGTCTGCTGTGCCTTACGCGATGAATGCGCTACAACTAGGCGGAAAAACAGCTGGAGACTTCATCCAAAATCAAAACGCAAGCGTCCAAACCGCGGCGAACTTTTGGATTGGCGGCACTGCACGAGTTGATAGCGGCTTGCTCACACCAGTTATTGACACGGCTACTGGTGCAAACCTTAGTATAGGATTAACAAATGCAACCGGCGTTACAATAGGCAACTCAAGTGGGAGCGCTTCATTAGTCCTCAGCGCCACACAAATAACGCTCGGAGTTGCTAGCAGTCCTACAACGCTACAAGCTGCCTCGCAAACGAGCGCAGACACTCAAGGTAGTGCCCTTAGTATTCAAGGCGCATCAGGCAATGGTACCGGCAACGGCGGTAATGTGAGCGTACAAGGTGGTAACGCAGGGGGTAGCGCTCAATATGGTGGTAATCTAACACTTTCTGGAGGCTCAGGTAATGTATCAAACGGACTTGTCATATTGGGAACTGCTGCCTATCAGACCATTGGTAATGATGCGAGTTGTTTCCCGGGGGGCGCCGAGACCACAACTACAAGCAACTGTACTATTCAACAAAGCTCGGTCAACAACAACGGTTCAGTAATTGTAGGCTTTACCAATGATGGTCAAACAGCGTTTATGCCAAACCCGACTATCACTACAGCAGGACGAATTGTCTATATCACTGCATCAAACGCCACGAAGGACTTCCAGCTGTCAATCAATGGCGGTGGACAAGGAAATCTTGTTGCGATGCGCAAAAACAGTAGCGCCACGATGGTCTGGAATGGATCGGCATGGACCGTATCAGGCGCTTCTAGCTCTACGACATTACAAGCGGCCTACGACAACACGTTGCAGAGTGCTGGTGGGGCCGAATTAGTCGTTAGTAAAACCTCTGCAACCAACGGTCTGACTATCCGTGACAGTTCTATCGATCCGGTTAACGGGACTTTATTGAGCGTACAAAGCTCCTCCGCAGCCGGCTTGCTCTCTGTCAATAGTAATGTTACGGAGTATGTTTCAAACGGCGGCGCAGAAACGGCGGGGACTTCATCAACCACGTTCCCAGCTAATACATGGTCGGCTTTATCAGGTGCATCGGTAACTCGATACACGACCCCTGGTAACTTTATCGCAACAGGTCAAGGATCGGTATCGGTTGCTACATCTACTTCTATCAATAGTGGCGTAGCGAACCGCTTAAAAGCGCAGTTATCCCCTAACATGATGTACAATGTGTCATTCACGACTCGTTTGGCATCAGGCACGTTTACCGATATGGAAGTCTACTATTCAGCTGACGGAACAAGTGCAAATGCCCAATGCGCAACTGCTAAGGCAGCTATAACGAGCATATGGACAAAGATAAATTGTTCATTCACAGCACCTTCAGGTGGAATTACTGCAAATAACTCATTGATGATACGACAAGCGTCTGCAGGCACAGCTCGTACATTCTTTATTGATAATCTCAGTATTACGATAGCCGCAGATTTTAATTACGCGACGGACGGTAGCGTCTTAGATGGTGATAACTTCGCAACCAACTGGCTCTACGCAGGGTTAGGGACAGGCTCTGTCACTCGTAGTACTACCGATGGTGAAGATGCAAGTGATAGCGCCAGAGTTTCAATTTCTGCAGGTGCGGCAAACGCTGGTATTCGTAATAAACTATCTTTGAACCCGCTGCCTAGCACGCTGTATCGTATCACCGCCTACGCTAAGGTAGCATCAGGCACATTCAATGACTTTAAGATCCGCTATTCTCGAGATGGCAGTACGACGGCGGGAGGCAACTATATTGACTGCGTCGACTACAACACCAGATCAATATCAACATCTCAGTGGACGAAAGTAACTTGTTTTATACAAACAGATGCCACGGTTGCAACTAATCCCCATGTATATTTTGTTGGAGAAGCTTCGGCAGCCCGTACGTTCAATGTCGATGCATTCACGATGACCTTAACCACCAACACCGCTCCGAACGTACAAATCGGGGGTGGAGAGAATGGTGGCCCTACTACACTGCTCACACTAGACAAAGCAGCATCTGCTCCGATTGCTATAAACAACGATGCACTATTAGGCTCGATGTATTATGATACGACGCTTGGTAAGTTACAGTGCTATGAGGCAGATGGTTGGGGAGCCTGTGGCTCAAGTCCAAATACCGTCGTAACTATTGCACCAGAATTTACAAACGCGGTGCTACATGGCACCGGTATAGGAACAATGGTCTCGGATCTTTGTTCAGATACGTTAAATATAAATGACGGCACATCTGGCCAACCTGACGTATGCGGTACAAATGAAACCTACAATTTTTATCGTTGGTCATCCCCTCAACCAAGCGCTCAAACATATAGCGTGTATGTTACCTATCAATTACCAGCAACCTTTAAGACCTTCGAATCAGGTACCACTTCCATTATGGGGCTGACAGACAGTGCTAACTCAACCGTGGAATACCAGGTGTATAAAAATGATCAAGCCTCAGGCCTAACAACCTGCGGTCCGCTCGTACAGGTATCTTCAGGTGCCGTGGCGTCGTGGCAAACAGGTTTAGCCACCGGAACGGCTGATCCTTCAACCTGTGGCTTTGCTCCAGGCAACAGTATTGTGTTTCGAATTAATGTTACTGCAAGCCAAAACTCGAACGCATATATAGGTAACTTGAACTTTATCTTCAGTAACAGGTAAAATGAAAGCATGAGAGATTTCTTTCGACGCGTTTTGCCGACTATTAAAAGTATACTCAGTTCAGCTCGTGCCACTTTTTTTAGTACTCGCTTACGAAGAATCAACAGTATATTACTGGTACTGATACTTATTATTGCTGATCTAGCCTATTTTTTAACTCCATTAATCAAGCCAGCACCTTATGACCTGGGCAATGCGGCCTCACTAATACCTGCAACTAACCAAACGGTTGCTAATAAACTCAAATATGACGAACAGGCAAAAACCTTTGCTTACGAATCTCCTGATGACGTCAATGGAATGCAACAAGGTATTAAAGCCTCGTTTAATACAAAGCTTAGTGATGGTTTTACCTTATCCGACAAAGTATATAACGTAGACCTAACCTTAAAAGCATCTGATGCGTACCTTATCGGGCGAAAGGATGAAAATCGTATAGTATATCCACTAAAAGACTCTGATGGATGGGCGGTATATACAATCCAGAGTACGGGCATAAAAGAAGATATTCTGTTGAATAGTTCAAAATCAGACACCGCCACATTTACCTATGTATTAGATATTGGAAATACACTAGAAGCTCGGTTAGAAAAAGATGGCGGGATAGGAATATATGGCAACACCGTTACAAGTAGTAATATTGTCGCATCTTCAGATGAAGATGCCAAACTTCTGGAAAAAATGCGTCAGAATGCTCAAAAAACAGATCTCATGTTCAAGATACCAAGCCCGATAGTCGTTGAGTCTAATGGCCAAGAATCAGAGTACGCCCGCTCAAAATTTGAGTTGAACGGTAATAAACTATCGATAGTGACAACGGGGCTGAGCAAAGCGTCATTCCCTCTATCGATTGACCCAAGTATTTATGTTACCAGTGCGCGTGAGTTCATGGCCGGGAACAATGAAACCAATATTGACTTCAATGTTGATGAAAAACTTATCCAAAAAGCACCTACCACCGGTGCACGTTTTGACCAGTGGGAGAATACACAATCGCTACCAGTAGCAACGTCTGCAAACGGGGTTGCCGCAGCCGGAGGATATATCTACTCAGCTGGTGGACGATCGTTTCAAGGGCAAGCATTTAACACCCAGGGAGCAGAGACGTTTGTTGTTCCCGCAGGTGTCACCAGCATCACCGTAAAGGTTTGGGGACCCGGAGGAGGTGGAGGTGGTGGTGGATCAGGCGCATCAGGCGGAAACGGTGGAGGTGGAGGTTATGTCACAGCGGTTATCCCAGTAACTCCGGGTGAACCATTAGACATCTATGTCGGTGGTGGTGGAGGTGGTGGAAATAATACTACAACTACAGGTAGTGGTGGTGGTGGTGGTGGAATTTCAAGTATTTATCGAGGCAGTACGCCCCTTGTAATTGCTGCTGGTGGTGGAGGAGGAGGTGGTGCACGCTCTGCCCGAACTGGTGCAGATGGTGGAGCTGGTGGTGGCACGACAGGTGTTATTGGTGATACTGAATACAATAACAACGGTGACGGTGGTGGGCCTGGCACCCAGTCCAGTGGCGGTAGTGGTGGACAAGGTGGTAACAACTCCGGTACGTCAGGATCATCATTAACGGGTGGTCTGGGTGCCGATGGTCGAAGTGCCTCGTCCGGTGCAGATGGTGGTGGTGGTTTTGGCGGATTGATAGGCGGAGGAAATGGCGGCCTTGGAAACGTCAACGCCACACGAGCGGCTGGTGGTGGTGGTGGAGCCGGCTACTACGGTGGTGGAGGTGGAGGTGCGACATCTAGTACGACCAACTCATCAGGTGGTGGTGGTGGTGGTGGATCAAGCTACACTGCAGGAGGCCTCTCTAGCGTCACTAATAGTGCGGGAAGTGGCACTAGTCCAGGAAATGCCTCCGACCCGATACGAAGTGGAGCTGGTGATGGTGGTGGAGGTGGTGCAAGTGGCCAAGGTGGCTCTTTTGGCGCAAATGGAGCAATTTTTATTTCTTATGGATCAGGCACCGAAATCACGAAAAATGTCAGTTGGGCAGAATTTAACACGACAACTGGTGCTGTACAAAGTGCGAATCCTGGCTCAGGAACGTGTGCGGGATGGTGCTCGTCGAGCGATTATGCACTTCCGTCCGAGCGTTCTAATTTCTCCCTCGTTGCGTACAACGGCTATTTGTATGCAATCGGTGGCGCAAATGCGAGCGGTACGTTGCAAAGCACAGTTTACATCGCCAAAATCGGCGCAAACGGTGAACCCCGTCTCTGGCACCCAACAAACACCGACCCAAATACTTGGGTTTATTGGTATCAAGATAGTAACCTCACATCAGTCCGATCGGATTTTACCGCAACAGCATACAATAATAGGCTCTACCTAATAGGTGGTCGGTCTTCGTCTGGGCCAGTTTCTTCAGTTCAAATAGCAGATATTCGTCCAACCGGTACACTTGGTTCTTGGGCATCATCTACTGCCCTGCCATCAAATGTATATGGACACGGTGCAGCAATCTACAACGATCGAATATATGTGCTGGGAGGTTCGAACAGCGTCGGCGGAGCACCGCAAACTGCTAGCTATTACAACAAAATCAATGCAGATGGATCTCTCAACAACTGGATATCGACTACCCCTCTGCCTTCTGGTAGGTTTACCGGCGGCGGTACTATGGCGGCAGTATGGGGAGCTTATTTATATATCAGTAGCGGCTGTAGCGCGGTTAATGGAAGCGGATATTGTACAGGGGTACATAGTAGCATCCAGCTGGCAAGTATAAATGCAGATGGCAGCCTGGATACGTGGAATACTGTCGGTACAGCACTCGATGAACGGCTCGGGGGTAATCTGATATCTTGGCGCGGACACCTATATAGAGTAGGTGGATGCGTGTCACAAAACGGGTCTACTGGCGATTGTGGAGAAGCAACTCTGGACGCTATTAGATACGGTAAAATCAACCGCGACGGAGATGCCAGTACCGTAGGTGAAACGTATGCTAATAATTCATCAACCCCATGTTGGGGATCTGACCCTGAGCAATGCAATCTACCAGGAACAACTTATGTTGGAAATATGCTGACTAGTAGCTTCATATATAATGGACATCTTTATATCGTCGGAGGCTGTACCAACAATTCCTGCAGCTCAACGAGTAATGACGTAGTATACTCCGCGATTGACACCGATGGTTCAATTATTCGCCCGACAACGTGCCCGGGGGGCTCATACCAGGGAGGTGCTTGGTGCTTTAACTCAAATGTACTCCCTACTGGTCTTGCTGCAGCCAGCCCAGTTACATTTCGAGGACAGGTCTACCTAGTCGGCGGATTAAGTGGATCTTCGAACACTAATTCTATCATCCGCGCCGATCTGTATAGTGACGGTAGTGCAAGTGGCTGGACATCCCAATCGTTAACAGGCATTGGCGCCACGAATGTTTCATACTCATATGCCTACGCGCGGGCAAATCCCGCTGCAATCGACTCTACGCCAGGGAATCTCTATATTTTCGGAGGATGCACATCCTCGAGTTCTGCTGGTTGCACCGCATATACGCAAAATGTATTTAAGTGCAATATTGCCCTTGATGGCGCTGTGAGCAGCTGCTCGACTTCCAATCAACAACAGGTTGGTACGGTGCCGGGTGCGACCGGTACCGGTATAGGTATTATGAGCGGAACTGTCTATGCAAATTATATATATCTCATCGGGGGTGTTGCTCCTGGCCTCGTTGATATGAAAACTGTTCGCTACGCTAAATTTGATAACAATAACAACGTTGTAGCAGTAAGCGGCTCGGGATGGATAGAATCACCAAACCAAATGCAGGTTGGGCGACGCCGTACTGCTGCGTTCGGGTACAACGGTTATATATACGTAGCTGGAGGCTTTGAAGCTGGCGGGTCAGGAGTGGTAGCAGATATTGAATTCATTAAAGTTAATGTGAGTGACGGTAGTCTTGGTAGTGTATCAGAAGGATTTACGATGTCGGATGTCAAAATCAATCAACGATGGGGACTGACCGTCACGGTATCAAATTCATTCGCATATGTAATTGGCGGATGCACAATTGGTGATAGTCCTGGCGGTTGTACAACAAGAACAGATACAATACAAACATTCCAAATCTATAACAACGTCAGTGGAGCACCTGCAGAGTACAGCGGGGCAGCAAATAGTTATACCACAAACCCAAACCGCATTGGGGCCGGCAATGTCGTACACAATGGTCGCATATACGTCGCTGGCGGTTGTGTCAGTACACGAGATTGTACCAACGCAGTAAACACTGTATCTTATGCGCAAATCGACGTGAATGGCAATATAGGAAGCTGGTCAAACACATCAGCTGGGCTACCCGCTGATCGGGCATGGGGTAAATTATTAAGTGCAGGAGGGTCATTGTATTACGTCGGCGGTCATAGCGATAACGCCAATGACCGACGTGCTGAAATTTATTATGCAACGCCAAATGGCTCCGGCGATGTGTCCAGTTGGGCTACTGCAACAAATGGATTGCCCAACGCTCGATCAAAGTTTGGTGCAGCGAGCTGGAATAATCGACTATATATCGTCGGCGGCGAAGGAACTGCTGGTTCATGTAGCTCAGGTATATGTTCGAATGTATACGTGAGTCCACAACTCAACAGTGGTGGCAATATTTCATCTTCATGGACAACGAGTAGCCCCAATATCAACGTTGGGCGTAGTGGATTGGCCGTAACTGCCTACGGAAACAACCTCTACTTATTTGGAGGTTATGACGGAACGTACTATCACTCGGACAGCCAGTACGCCCAGATCAACAGCACCGATGGCTCAGTTGGTAGCTGGACATACTCAACGAGCCTCCCTCGCCCTGTTGCCTTTGCCGAGGCATTCGGATCAAACGGATACATGTATTTGGTGGGTGGAAGAAGTAGTAACGTTACCTGCACACCAACTACATTTGTAGCGCCTATAAGTGCAAATACAACAATCGCGAGCGGCAATAATCCGACTGGTATAGGAGCTTGGTATGAAGCAAACCAAAAATATGCTGGTGATCGGTATGGTGCTGGCGCTTTGTATTATGACGGCAAAGCGTACATAGTGGGAGGCGGTTGTTCTACTACAACTACGCCGAGCGTTTCGTCCATAACGACTACTAATTCTGGTACTGGTTTTACCAGTGATAGCACTACTCACAACGTGAGTATGCCGAGCACGACAGTAGCAGGAGACCTTCTGCTCATGCTGTTTAGCTACGATAGTAATGGTAATCCGAGCGTCACCGATCCAGACGGTGCTGGTGGCTGGACCGAGCTGATTAGCCAGAATAGTGCAACCAACGGCGGCTACGGCTCAGTCTGGGCCAAAGTAGCGACAGGGAGTGACGGGACCACTGTCAACTTCGCTACATCGAATGCGCAACGCGCCGCCGCGCAAGTATACCGAATACCCAAAGATCAATGGTATGGCGATATCGATGATGGTATTGAGGTAGCGGTTGGCACTGGCTCCACGAGCGCAACACGAGCAATGCCAACGGTTTCCGCTCCATGGGGTGCAACTGACAGCTTATGGATCGCTTACGTGGCTGGTAGCATGTACACAGGGGTAAGTAGCTACCCGACAGATTACTCAAATGGCACTCATGCCAATGTCGACTCAGGAACAAATGGCGCAAGCGTAAGTTCCGCGCGGCGTACATTAACTACTGTTTCAGAAACACCAGGCAATTTCACAATGTCGAACAGTCAAAGCGGTATTGGTTTCACAATTGCGATTCGTCCACCGCTACCCATAGTCACCTATACAGGTGCAAATGAAATCCAACAAAGCGCATTAATATCACAGCCGCAAATTGCTCGCTATTCTATGCTGATGGACACAGACACTGATGTCTATCCAAACGCTTGGCTCATGAACGGCATAGACAATTCTGTAGGCGCTAACTGGCAGTTACGGTATCGTTCGATGACCAACCCAACGACCTATTGTACTTCGCCCCCCATGACGACGTGGGGGCAGGAAACTTTCTTTGGCAATGTATCACTCGGTGTACCTGGAGTATATACTCCGAAAAACGCTGCCGGCACAAATACCAATTGTGCACGATATTTCTTCTTTTACGTATCGGTTGATAGTTCGCAGGCATATGGGTATCCTGATGATGTTACTCGCGGACCTACCATAGACAGCTTATCACTTCAGTTCACCGGCGATCCTTCAAAACGACTTATGCACGGACGTACGTTTACAGGGGGGCTTCAGCAACCTATTGATACACCTTATTATTCACAATGATGAAATACCGCAACCATTTAAAAAATCCGCCTGTCACTCCAAATAAAAATACGGGGTCTTATGGTTCATCACAAGGAATACTCACGCCAGAGACCAATCTTGAGGAACCTCTCATAGATGTTCACGATAAGACCCCGATTCGAGAACTTGCAGGAGGAACGGTCCATAAGATACTCACCTCAGTATTGCGCTCAACGAAATACCTCATTGTTAATGTGCCGAAAGTAATAGCCAAGTGGCCCAAAGGCCGACAACTTAAGCTACCACACAAACCTGCCTTATCAACCAAAAACACACTCAAAAGAATGTTGTCGAAGAAGCGTATAGTGAGCGTCTTTCTCGTTGCACTAGTAGCAGTCGGTGTTGGTCTATACAGTATAAATGCACGTCAAGAATCATCATCAGATGAACAGCCTGGCAACCAGCCGACGGAGGCGATAGATGTAGGGGGCAAAACTCCCGAATTTTCCACACTACTCCCAAGTGGAAAATCAATTGAAACACTCGGAGGATGGACGAGGGTTAGCCCGCCTGATCGTAATCCTGTTTTTGCTTTTGTGGATACTATAGGAAGTGTCAAGATTACCGTGAGTCAACAACCGTTGCCAAGTGGTTTCACGAACAACCCAGATGAAGACATCAAGGAAATCGCACAGGAATTTGGAGCTGTTTCACGAGCAGAAGCAAATGACGGAACTGTCTTTTTTGTGAGTAATTCCGCGGACGGCCCACAGTCCGTAATACTAAAAAAATCTGGGAATATGATACTGATTAAGTCTCCCGTAAAGATAAATGACAACGTATGGTCAGCATATATAGCCAATCTTGACTAGCTTATTCCTTTTTCTCTATGTTTAAATACACTATATGTACTGCTGAATTTTTTTCGTTAGCACAAGTGATAGTCACTGGCCAACGTCCCACAGGACGGTCGACCTCTACAGTCCATGCCCACGATACCACGCCGTACTCATCAGCCTTTTTCGGGACAAGCCCAGTATCTTCGCTTAGTCGCTTATCATACTCTACCGTGATCGAACAGGCCGCCAGTCGATTTGTTTTTATTTGTAACGATGCATTGTCGCCCTGCGTGACTGTACGGGTAAATATTTGCTCTGCAACCCCTACTTTTGCGGTTTCGTCGACCGGCGTATCGGCTGTTTTTGGCCTCTCGACCGGTTCTTCGATTTGCTGTGCTACTGGCTCTGGTGAATACTTGCCCATATACCAGGTATAGAGAGCACCTGCAAGCAGCAGTAGCAGCACCACCACGATGATACTGATAAGTGTCCGTTTCCAACGGTTTTTACGACGCGCAACATGTATCATATTTCTTCGTGCATCGTAGGTGCTGCGTCGTCTTTTGATTTGTAATGCCATATTCGTATGTAGTAATTGTTATTTTTTAGACTTTTTTCGAGGAGCAGTGACGATATCATCGACAAACATGTCATGCACCGCAGCGGATGTCTGATCGTCGAGTACTAGCTTGCCAAGGGTATACAAATAGGCGATGTCACCATGGATGATAATAAACTGAGTTGCCTCGCTCCCTGCAGGACTCGCCACAATAGGTGACTTGAGCTCTTCCTCAAGATTAAGCATATCATCAAACGAAAGTACTGGGACAATACGTTTACCGTCGATATCAGCAGGCTGGCGAGCTTTGATGATAATGCCATCATGGTATCGATATATCCGCTCTAGCTCTCGTTGATACGGCGTCTTAAATATTTGTTTCCTAAATCCAAACCCGACAAGCCCAACACCGATTACCATTGCGGCCACGGCGCCAATCGTCGTATACCGAAGCCAATGCTCTCGGTTATCTTTTTCTCCTTCGGCTACAACTGGTTTTGTATCTTCTTTGTCGTACTTGACAGCCAGCGTATAAGCCTGCTGATCGAGCGGAGCAGTCACACTCATGACGCGCTTGTCTTCAAATGGTATATCGCCAATTGTCCCCTCCATACGAACGGTTGTCTCTACCACCATCTCGCTGTTGATAGGGACCGCCAGTGCAGTCTTAAACTGCTCGATAGTGTCTTTATATTGTGCAAATGGCACCTCGACGCGAGGCTCAATCGTCACGGTACGGGTCGACTCTGTACGAGTCACTGGTTGGACAAGCTGGTATTCCTGCGACCAGACATTGACTGATTTTGACTCATCGCCGCGGTCGGCGTGCTTGCCGAGCACTCGCGCTTTGACATCATAGGTATAGGTAAGTGAGGCATCTTCATTTGCCTCAAAGTTATAGAAGAACTCAGCCGTAACAGTATCCGTAAGATCTTTGACATACGCAGCATTATTTGTCCCAGGACCATTCGGAAAAAAGCTGTTATCAAGATATTTGACATCTGTATTTACTGATTGACGTACACTATATTCATAGTCCGACGGCACGTAGACAAATGACGATTTTTGTCGCTCGGCGTCATACAGAAAATACCCGCCAACAAGTATCAAAACAACACCGAGCACTACGACACCGAGTGGTCTCTTTGATTCGCCCGGCGTAATATCAAGCGCCATTATAGAGCCGCCTCTCTGAGCCATACGGTCG
The DNA here is from genome assembly GCA_964538665.1 of uncultured Candidatus Saccharibacteria bacterium. Classification (GTDB taxonomy): domain Bacteria; phylum Patescibacteriota; class Saccharimonadia; order Saccharimonadales; family Saccharimonadaceae; genus JAPUDQ01. Next base: position 21,353 of record CAZIEB010000001.1, on the reverse strand, counting down.
GATAGCCAATATACGGTATTTGTGCTCGAACCACCCCGACGATTTGTTGTCGACTAATGATCGGGTCACGACTCGGGCTGTTGTCGCCTTTTGTCGTGTAGACACGATTACCGCTTCCGTCGCTCGCTGCGTCAACTGCCACCACCCTGTGAGTTATTGTTTTTCCTTCTGATTGATATTGTACAATATCGCCAACTTCGATGTCCATCGACTCGTCGACTCGTTGTATCACCACCATTGCACCACGACTATAGACTGGCTGCATGCTGTTAGACACAATTGCTATTGGCCTGTAGCTAAATACCCCCGTCATAAAACTCACAACTGCGATTAGCACCAGCACATACATAGCGTTGGAGGCGCGCTGCACAAGACGATAATGACGGTTCGTCCGCGTCGATTGCTCTTGTAGCATCGAGTCAACCACGAGATAGACGGCTACCACGAGAATCAACGACGAAATTCCTATCAAGTACCAGTCATAGTTGGGAATTATTGGCGGCAATAGCCCAATTGCCACAACACCGAGTCGATACACCAACATGCTGCCAAACCCAGCTGCCACCGCCAAGTAGGTGAGCAGTAAACTGCTTGCAATTGACGGCACGACTGTCGCCGTGGTGACCTTGATGGCTACTTCGGCTGATGTAACACTCGTCAGTTGGTTTATCGGCATAATGACAAATGCAAACGCAATGGCTACCACGACGCCAAACGGCACAATCAACCGCCGACTCACAGACCCCATCAGCAAGTATCGTACATATTCGACAGCAAGCGCCGACACACCAAACGCCGCGACATTTGCCGCCACCGGACAAAACCCAGTCACGAGTGAATTCCTTACAAACGTCAGAATTAGCCCGGACAAGAAATACACCACAAACCATAAAGCAATGACCGCGGCAACCATATACGTTTTTTCGGTCGAGTGACGAGCTCTATTACGCGACGGCCCAATAGTCACCCTTGTCAATCCGGCAATTGATAGTGCGATCAGCGGTTGCAGCCAATACATCACAAGCGATGATGATATACCACCGACATATGTGCTGACTACGCCAGTGGCCGGAATACTCATTAGCGCTGCGAGAATCAGCCAATGACTTGTCGGGACAGCAAACAATCGGGAAATTTTCATTGAATTCCTTTTATCTCAACCGGTGTTGATAGCACCCAGTTTTGATTTCTTGATTCTAAATTACCCGTAAAAACAAATGTCGACCCGTTGTTAAGCGCATTTTTACTCGTAATCGTAAGACCGTTGTTGCTTGATACGTAATTCACCGTAGTCTGCATGGTATTAACTCGGTTATTAGTAGTTGTCCATGGTAGTCCCACGATACGCCATGAACTCATATTGGTGCCGGACGTATTTGTGACAGTAAATGTATATGGCCAGCGGTACCACTGACCCGACCGTGTCCTCGTACCCCTCGTGAAGGTGACACCTAAACCGTTATACTGCTGATACAAATCTTGCACACCAGAGATCGTGATGTTATCGAGGTAATGGGTTTGTGTCGTGAGTCGGAAAGTAACGGTCGGTGTGACTGACGCTCCAACCGCGAGGTTCCCATTCGTCGTCGTATTTGTAACTGTCATTGTCGTACCGCTTCTAGTACAAACAGCTCCGGTACAGGATATGTTGGTCGTAGTACTAGGCACGGTAAATGTCACCGTCCATGATGTAACAGGAAACGGTCCGTTATTCGCAACAGTAAATGGTGCTAAATTGTATTGCCAACTGGAACTAACGAACGTCAACGTGCGCCCATAGGATACCATCATACCCTGGTTTGATGTATATGACGGCTTACGCGTCGTTGTTGCAATTGATAGATCTTGAGCAAATAGAGCGTACCCCACGCTGACAAGGGCGAGGGGTACGATAATCAACCCGACTAACTGGTATAACAGTGAAGGATATCGTCTATATCGAGGCACTGTGTATCCATTCTAGCCTTTAATTGAATGGCCTACGTATCTTGCTCGTAGTCAAGCGTAATTGTTGCCGTCTTCGTCGCTGCTGGGTTACTTGTTGCATCAGCTAGGTCCCATTCGACCTCCAGCGTCACAGTATTTGTCCCACCGTTTGCAGCCAATGTTGTAGAGCCAGCTGTCACACCAGTCAATGTGTAATCAATGTACGTAGGTGCTGCCGCATTCGCCTGGGTAAGCCCATCAATCGTTGCGAGAACAGCGGGTATAGTGCCGTCATTTGTCACTTCAATTTCATAGGTAGCCGTCGCACCTGGATATGCAAGATTTACATCAAATGTTGCTGACGTACCGTTAAAGGTCGGAGCAGAAACATCAGTTGCACCTGTTGCAGCTGTCCGAGTTATTCCGGTTATTGCGACATCCCATTCTCCAGTGGCGTTTCCTGTACCGCTAATAGTCAATGTCTGCGTAAATGCAGCGTAGGCGACAGAAGCCAGTCCCACCAGGACGACTGCAGCGACGAGAAGCTTATTTCTCATTTCTTGATTTCCTTTTGTTGTGTTAATAGGTTTATAAGCATTAGCATACAACACTTGCTCGGTGGTGACAAGAGGTCTTACCCTATGTCAATAGCACTGTGCTTGTGTGGCTTACTTTGCGGTTGCTATACTCTAGAGTATGCATATCCAAAACAAAATCTTTGCTGTTACTGGAGCAGGCGGTGGTATCGGGAGTGAAATTGTCCGCGTCCTACTCGAGAGAGGCGCGATAGTTGCTGCAATCGACCTCAGGCAGCCCATGCTCGATGAGCTCAAATCTCGCGTGTCGGACCATGCCGATCGCCTCACCCACCGCAAACTCCGGCGTCACACCACCCGAACTCGCGCAGCATGATCAGCAATCATTCTCGCTGCTTAGCGCACATGACGCTGCAGTCAGGATTGTACGTGGTATCGAGCACAATACCCCACATATACTTGTCGGCAAAGACACCAAGACAATGTACAAACTATATCGACTCAGCCCCGTCTATGCGACCAAACTCATTGCGCGCAAGATGAAATCCTTGCTTGGATAAGGTTTACGCAGTCAATTCTGTGACCACTTCCCTGATGAGGTTTCGGGGCAGGGGCTCTCCCAGTGCAAACCATAGCGTCCCCTTGCTTTTTACGTATGGCTTGAGTGCATTTTTGAGAGTCGTAGTTTTCGGAATTGGATACATCGCAACGTGATCACGCCAGCCACTGATGAATACTCTCGGCCGTTTTTCGTCAATTTTGTAACCAATTATCCCATAGCTAAGTACTTCTTCAGCATGAGGTAGGACGCCTTTGACTACTTTTCGTAGCTCATCAAACTGATTGCGAGACGCCACAGGCAGCGAGCGAATATATTCATCGACCGATGTAGGCGCGTGCGTCGCGTCTCGCGCACGGCGAAATGATTGTTCCAGCATGTCTCGTAGCACATCCAGATTGATGAGCTCTAGTTTTTTGATGTACAGACACGATACACCGAGACTGTGCGGGCCGAGACGAGCCAACTGCTCGCCGTAAGCATCAAATCCTTCGAAATATATCGTCAGTTGTGCTTTGCGAGGGCTAAACCCTAGCCTAGGCATATCGCCTTCGCGACCGGTATCGTACGTATAATGCACCGAGCCAAACCCAATAATACTCGGACCCCACATTTTCGGTTCATCACCAGAAATTTCTTGCATGATTGGCAGCAATACCCGAGCCTCTTCGGCTCGCTGCTGGCTAAGTGTACCGAGAAAGCTCTCGACACTGACGGTCGTTGGTTTCGTTTTGTTCTCGCTCATATGCTACCTATTCTATACCCGCGCCGCCAGCATCGGTGACCCTACAATTTGTCCGACAAGCAGTGCCGTCAGCACCATACCAAGCAGCACGAGCAGCGACAGGGCGACCCATTTTCCGATCATCCCCTTTTTGCTGCGCCTGTTCCATGATTATTCCGTCGTCACGCCATCGAAGTCTTCTTCGTTGGCTTCAGCTTCCTGTTTGGTTTGCCGCAAGATGCCATCTTTGTGATGCGGCGGTGAATATAGTGTATACAGCTTCAAATCTTCTGTTGCCGAAGTATTGATGACATTGTGATTTGCGCCAGCCGGTACGATAACAGCACTACCGTCAGCAACCTCGTATTCATTGCCATCTATGACGACCCGTCCCGCACCTGCATCAAATCGGAAGAACTGATCATTTTCTTCATGCACCTCAGCTCCAATCTCTTCGCCGGGTTTTAAGCTCATAAGCACAAGTTGCGTATTTTTGCCCGTGTACAGTACTTTTCGAAATGCAGAATTATCTTTTGTTAACTGCTCAATATTATCGTGAAATCCTTGCATAGATCCTCCTTGGTTAGCGCTACTCTTTTATTATACGCCCAGTTGCAACACTTGTAGAATAGCGCGGCTACAGCAGTGGAGAATCAATCACGTTTTGCGGTCGCTCGATTGTCACTGGTTCATAGCGATAATCCATCCGCCAGCTCACTCCTGATTGTGCGCCTTCGACTCGTTTGATTTGGCGTGCATCATTGAGATAAAACGAGCCACTAAACTCATCTGTCGATACATTCCACTTGTCGCACGTGTCGCCACCACAATCAGCGCGACCGTCATATCGCGCCGAGCGTGCAAAGTCGGCTACTTCATCTGTATTCCAGTCATATTTCACTTCGCTCGCATTGCCGTCACCGTCAGTATCAGGCAATCGGAAACATCCGTTGGCATAGCATGATATGTGTTCGCTCCCAAAACGATACATTGTCATCTCGCCGTCGCCGCCACCATAGTCAACCGTATACGCAGAATTACCTTTGCCGTCATAGAGTAGTTCTGCCGCAAACTCGCGCTCCGCCTGGCCGGTCATGGTCGCAACAAATGACGTATCACCTGTCGGTAGCGCATCAAATACCGATGGTTGATTTTGTGCCGCAGGCTGCTCAGTTGCCGACTGCGATTGCGCTGATTCATCGCTAGCCTGCTGTGTCGATTGCCATAGCCACAAGCCCCCAGAATTCGTCGAACGTCTCTGAGACCGAGTGCCGCCCCTCATCGTTGGGCGGGTAGACGCACAGCAAGGGCTGCTCCCCTTCCCGGATAGTAGCTAACAAGAACTCAAGATCTGCAAAGTCCCGCCAGGTGAATCCCCAGCCCCGGGCTTCGTTGAGATTCCACATACGTAGAAGCTGCTCCTGGGGAGAAACTTCCCACGTGACAGGCGCGACCTTGCTTGGGTATTTCCTGTCGAGAATGCCCTGAGTTTCCTCAAGAGCATTTTCGATAGACAAACTCCCCGACTTGATTCGTCGCCAAACTTCGTTTTGACGAGTATGGAGACTGTACAACTCTTCTTCTGTTGCCATGCGGCTACTCCTCTCATGACGTTGCCGTATAGGCTCATCGATACACCGAGTGTGCATCAACGATCTCAGGCAGATGCGAGAGAATGGCATGGAAGATACAACTGTAGTTATACGCTCAATGCCGTTCTCGTTAAGCAAGTAGGTAAAATTGTAAAGGTTCGTGATATATTATATCATTTTTATGAGATATTTCTAACTATGCAATAGTTATAAGATGTTATCAATTATGCAACTTGATGCTCTGTATCGACTGGGTAAACTTACCCTGATGTGTCTTATCGTCTAAGTACTAGCATGGCGGCGCCAAGTATACTCATCATCGCAGCACCGGCGACATACACAAACAGTGACGCACCAGTCGCCGCCAACCCGCCGCCAGTTGTCGATGGAGTTGATGTACCAGCAGGCAGTGTATAAACGTAACTGAACGTATTGTCGGCAGCACCGAGTACAAAGGTCTGCACCTCTGGCGTGATGTAGCCATCAATCGCAGGGGGAGTAATGGTGACTTCGTCACCGATGCGGTAGTAGGCGGAGAGAGCTTCGTTGATAGCTGTTTGCTCGGTCGGGGTTGGGTTCTCAGGATCTGCAGGGATAGACACGACTGGGCCTTGGGTGACCATGTAGTTAGTCAAGTGGTTGCCGCTAAGCAGGCCGGTGAAGGTTTGGGAGGCTTGTAGGCTCGTGTTGCTGGCATTGAAGTATTGGAGCTCGACGCTAGCGGGGTTGATAAGGTGACCGCCCAGGGAGTCGTTGAGGCCGTTAGCGTTGGCGTCGTCACCCCACCACCAATCTTCATCCATGATGCTGTTAGTCAGCCCGTTTGGGTTCGTGGGGTCTTCGGTGTAGAGGCGGACATACCAGATGCTGTCGTAGGCTGCTTGGACTTCGGCTGGGTCATTTGACCAGAAATAGGGCGCACCGTTGGTGCCAATGTCGAGATCTCCACCCCATTGACTCTGGACTGCGAAGGCACCGAAGCCAATACTCGTCACACTCGACGGGATGGTGACGCTGGTGAGGTTTTTACTTGTAAAGGCACCTGGATAGCCCGCGTTACCGATGACTGTGACTGGCGTGCCACCGATCGTGCTCGGGATATCCACGTCTCTAGTACACGCTGGGTTGGCGGGGTTGTTAGCTTCGTTATTGTAGTAGTCAGTGATGGTGCCAGTACCGGCGTTGAATGCAAAGCAGGAGTCTGGTGGGGTGGCTGCATGAGCGGTATCGCTGTGCACACCTATCGTGAGCGTCAATAAACTCAGTAGTAGCACACCGGTAAGTTTGTAGTAATCCCCCGAAGATTGGTCATGTACGTCTCTCCACTAATGTGTTTTGTGTAATGTTTGTTTCACTCGCCCTTTTAGCTATACCCGTGGTGGAGAGTAGGTTATGACGAAAGTGATTACTGTAGTTATAGCATGAGCGGGATGGTGGGGTCAAGTTTGCATCATCAAACACAACCGATGCGTATTAACCAACATGACGAACAAACTGAAAATATAAAAAGCCGATATCATATTCTGCTATACTACTAGTAGTAATCAAAATACAAACATTATGAATCATTTGCTATTATTTTTTGTCTACATCGCTGCGTTTGTCGGGCTCTGGTACGGGTCTGGTTTGATTATCACGGCAGTCAAGATATTGGCCCAGAAGATACGTATACCGGCATTTGCCTTTTCATTTTTCGTCCTCGGACTAATGACATCAATACCCGAGATGGCCGTCGGTATCAACGCCCTAGGCGCAGGCTACCCAGAAGTTTTTGTCGGCAATCTGCTGGGGGGTATCATCGTTATGTTTTTGCTGGTGATACCACTACTCGCGGTCATCAACAAAAAGATTCAAGTCAAAAAACACCTTAGCGATAGCAAGCTACTCATCACGCTCGTCATCATCGCCCTACCGGCATTCTTTACGCTCGACCAAGTCGTCACCAATACTGAGGCGACAATACTTGTGGCTCTGTATGCGGTACTGTTTTTCATCATTCGGACAAAAGAAAACATCTTTGCGCGCATGCAACATATCATCCATAGCGGGCAACATATTCACATGCTCAGAGTACTGCTACGACTGGTACTCGGCGTCGGGCTCGTGTATCTGACAAGCCAGTATATAGTGCAGCAAACTATCGCCTTTTCTGAGTTTTGGAATATCTCTACCTTTGTAATCAGTCTCGTCGTACTCGGTGTAGGGACAAATCTCCCCGAAATATCATTGGCGCTGCGATCGTTCAAACACAAGGCACAGGACATTGCGCTGGGCGACTACCTCGGCTCTGCCGCGACAAACACAATGCTTTTTGGTGTCTTCTCGTTATTCAACGATGGCCACGTCGTGACCGAAAAAAGTTTTGTGATCACGTTTTTCATCATCATATTTGCACTAGGTATGTTCTTTGCAATGATTCGTCACAATCGCTCACTCTCACGTGCAAACGGTCTGGCCCTCCTCGCCTGCTACATGATATTTCTGGCGTACGAATATACAAATCTGTAGCTTAATATACACCCCCATTTGGAAATATTTGAGAAATTGAAGGCCCGCACTTGTAGGTGCGAGCCTTCGGCTCAAGCACTAGTGCGGGCAGTGTGGTGCGGCTATGCCGCGTAGTCGTGATCTCGGGTGAACCACCCGAGGAACTCAACGAAGTTGAGCAGTGTGCGGATGTGAGACCCCAGATCAAAGCCCATCTGCTCGAGCCTGACGGCGTCATAGACGAGCGCGTGAAACTCCTGATGGGACATCTTGGCGATGGTGGCTTCTCTGCCGCCATCACCACTTGGGATGCCCCGAATCTCAGCTGCTCGCTCATGGGGCGTCAGCAGCCGAGAGTCGACACTGAACATCTCGGGGTTCTCGAGGAACTCGATAGTCCACGACCTCAGTGCATCGTGATGTGGGCAGTTTGCCGCCCAACGAGCCTTGCGGATCAGATCGGTTCGCTCCTGCTCGTTGAGTCGGCCGTATGCACCGGGCTCTTCGAGCAAGTCGTTGATCTGCTCGGCATCCGTCAGGCAGCTAGAAATCTGCGCCTGCCTGTATCCGAGGATACGTGTCAAAATCGTCACTGTGTCTAACGTCTTCCATTCGGAGGCTTGCGGCCATGTACAGGCGCACGGACGTGCACCACAATCTATTATTATAGCACAGTTATAATGATTTTACAATATCCTTCTCAAAAATCTCGCTCGTAATGACAGGTATACCCTGCCGGATGTTTTTGAAGATAATCTTGATGTTCTGGCTCGGCTTCGTAAAAAGTGGCGAGAGGCTCAATCGTCGTGACGATTGGTGCCGACCAGTTGCGCTGAGCTCGATTTATTGCCTGTTGAGCTATCACTCTGTCCGAATCAGTGTCAACAAAAACTGTCGAGCGATAGCTCTCTCCTATATCGTTGCCCTGACGATTGATCGTTGTGGGGTCATGAATACGGAACAAATAGTCTAGCAGCGCATCTGCCGATGTTTCTGCCGGATTATAGGTAATTTTCAGCGCCTCTGCATGCCCAGGATGGTAGTCATATGTCGGATTTGAATTTTGCCCGCCCGTATACCCAACCACGGTATCCGTCACCCCTACCTGATGCCTAAACAGCTCTTGCAATCCCCAAAAACAACCACCAGCAATTACGATTTCTTTCATAGCTTCATTATACGTTAGGTGAGTCGACCACCAGCCATAGCAATGACTTCTCCTGTGATATAGCTGGATTCTTGGCTCACCAAAAACACGTAGGTGCCCACAAGTTCGGCAGGCTGACCCGCTCGACCGAGTGGCGTGGTGGCTCGATAAGGCAGCATCAATATGACTGTAAGCTATCTCATAATCTATCAGTACTCAGAGGCGAATCGCAAAACTACCGATACGGAGGTCACGCTTGAGCCGTCGAAAACCTCGTGACCCGAGCGATAATCCAACAAATAACCAAAATAATGTAAAGACCGATGCAATAATCAGTGACGGAATTTGACCGATTTCGACAATTGCAATTGCCGCCATAGCAGTCACAATACCACCGCCCATGAAGGGCTCAAATGCGAGTTGCTTGTACGCAAATGCTTCGCGAACACCGGTACGGTTGGTCGGGTCAGCGAGACGATTGAGGAGCAGTCCAGTCGCAGTCATGCCCATTGCCTGACCCGTATCCGTGATGCCGTAGACAAACCAGTGTCGACGAAAAATCCGCGGCGCAAGAAAATAAAAGCTGGCAAGTATCCAGGCCACGCCGCTCAGCGCCAAAATAATAAACGACGCAAAGTTACTGCCGATAACATTGAGTGACATCGTGCCAATCGCCGTAATAATGAGTAGATCAAGCGCTATAATACCGATTGTCTGCACAGTAACCCGGCTGACATGGCGAATCAGATTTGTGCGGCTAAGTACCATCTGCACAATCAAGCCACCAAACATTGCGAGCGGAAAGAGCGGCAGATGCACGAAGAACCGTATATCAGTCACATCGCCGAGTATGATGCTTTCAAGCCATACTAGTGATCGTAAGATCAGCCACCCGATCGCAATCGCAACTGCAAACAGTATCGCAACAATTGTCAGCTCATGTGGATTTTTTTCGAACCGGCTTGATACCCTGACGAGACTATATCCATTTTTGATCATCCGTTTTTGCTGAACTGCCATCGTTGCACGGTCGAGTGCTCGCCCTACCCGACGGTTGTATATATTGATGATTGTGATACCAACAATGACGGCTGTGATGATACTGAATGTAGCAAGTCCGAGTGCAATATCGGTTGCTTCGGGCCAGCCAAGCTCAGCAAACATCGGTGCAAGTCCTGCTGCTGTGCCATGGCCGCCGGTAAAGCTAACTTCGAGCAAAGCTCCAAAGATTGGTGGCGCGCCGAATAATGGCGTCAGTAGTAGCATGGTTAACAAGATTCCAAGTACATACATACCCCAGGCTATCGTACCGCCAAAGGCTATCATCGGACCGGCTTGCTGCCAAATCTGACGTGGCCCTGGCGTTGGTTTACCGAGGAACAATCCAGCAAAGACAACATTGATTAGCAATGCCGGCAAGAGCGACAAAAACTCAGCACTTGAGCCAGGGACAATTCCAAAAATTTGCGGCCCCGTTATCAGTAACAACAGCCCTCCAATAATCGAGCTTGGGATAAAGTATTGTTGAAACAGTGCGACATTGCGTTTGATAATTCGAGCAAAAACCCAGACTATGAGCAAGAATACGAGTGCTTCAGACCATGCAGGCATATAGCACTAGTATAGCAAGGAAACGACCCTGGTGCTGTAGCGGTTATTTCTTGGCTGGCTTAGCGTCTATAGAAATTTTCTTGGGCTCAGGCAGCGGCGTCAGCGGAATAGTGACATGCAATACCCCGTCATCAAGCGAAGCTTTGATTTTGTCGGCATCGGCTCGTTTTGGCAATGAAATCCGACGATAAAAACTACTCGAGCTTTCGCGCACAACGTATTGCTTGCCCTTGTCTTCGTCTTTTTCATGGCGTTCAGCACTGACAATTAATGATCCTTCATCAATATGGACATTGATGTCTTTTTGCTCAAAGTTTGGTAAATGAGCTTCGACCACAAGGTTATTATCCTTGGTATAGACATCCGTCGTCGGTATATTGACACCTTTGAGTGGCGACATCCAGTCGTCGCCGAAAAATTGTTTTTGCAGAGCGGTGAGCTCTGAGAATGGGTCCCATTTTACTAGGTGGCTCATTATAGTTCTCCTTTCCAAATTAGTTGTACTGAGAGAAGCATAAAAGCTTCTAGGTTCATTATAGTAAAACTGGCACTCTCATGTCAAGAGTGCCAGTTTGATTATTTGTCTCTAGATACCTGAGAGGATGAGAGAAATCGTCACGACAAACCCAACAACATAGTTGAGCCAGAGAAATCGTTTCCAGCCTGCACCTGCCGCTGACGACGATGTGTCATCGACAGCTGTCTTGACTGCGTGGACTTGCATAGTATCAACCATACGCATGATTATACCTGTTTAACTCCATTCATCTAATAACAATTTCATACAGCTCCTACAAAAGATGCACACGCACCTATCATGACAACGCCTCCTAAGACCCGACGAAATAGCGACGCACCGTATGCTATCTCGAGATATGCCCATGTAAACAGTGATCCGATCAGCACAAAGCTAAATATCTCATGCCAGGCTCCTTGGGTGACCACTCGCGACCCTACAAAGCCAGCGAGCATCAAATATACGGGAATATTTGGCGGCTGTCCTGTCACATATTGGCCAGTATCGTCTTGAAATACTGCCTTCAACAACTGTTTCATCTATTCTCACTATACTCTTTTATGCAAACGGGAGCGATATGCTCCCGATTTGCACTAGTGTTGGGTGTTCTACATTACTTAGGCTGCGGGCATAAGTACTGTGTCTATGATGTGGACCACACCGTTGCCGGCGCGCACATCTGCGGTTGTGACCGTTGCTGATCCGCCTTTGGCGTCAGTAAACATCACCATACCATCGGCGAGTGATACTGTCAGCTCTTCGCCCTGTACAGTCGTGACTACTTGACCGTCAGTGAGGTCGCTAGAAAGTACTTCACCTGAGATCACGTGGTACGTCAAGATGCCAGCAAGTGTGTCTTTGTTCTCTGGTAGCAACAAGTCATTGAGCGTGCCTTCAGGCAGAGCGTCAAATGCTGCACTGGTCGGTGCGAGAACCGTAAATGGCCCTTCACCATGCAATGTCTCGACTAGATCAGCTGCTTGTACTGCAGTGACGAGTGTCGAAAGACTTTCAGTGTTGCTCGCAGTTTCGACGATGTCTGGCGTGGTGTTTTCAACCGTTTCGGTCGTTTGCGGTTGGGTGTTGGCTGATTCGTCAGTCATATCAGTCTGGTTTTGATTCATAAAGAAGAGTACACCTGCGACGACGAGTACGACGACCGCGATGCTTCCTATGATTACGTTTTTATTCTCCATAATTGTGTGCGCCTTATACCATTATATTTTCTTACTTGTATCGTGAGTAATGCGCCCATAATGTCTTAAATATCAGGTACCTCCTTTTGCGTAGAGTGCTCGCAGTATAAAACCGTGCATGCTATCTATCAGCTGTGTTCGTTCGCTTGGCTCTGTTGAATCAGGGAAATATTCTAGGAGAAACCCGTTGATCACATGAGCGACAATTTTTGCCTCCTGGAGGATTTCATCTTCTGCGATGACGATATTGCCGTCTCGGATACCTCGGCGAAGTACTTCTTCTATATGAAGAGCGGACTTGTGGGGCAGGTGACCTTCGTTGTTTTTTTCGAACGAACTGCGGAAATGCAGGTAGTACTTTAGTACAAACACTACTTCTTCGATATGTTCGAACTGAAACTCAATTCGCTTCCACAACATATCTGACATAGTCTCGCCTTCGTCAAGCGCGCCTCGCTGTAACCCGAGCTGACGATTGGTCATAGTGTAGATATGCTTGAGTATATCGTCCTTGTCTTTGAAGAAATGGTACAAACTCGACAACGACACGCCACATTCGTGTGCGAGTAGTCGCATCGAAAATCCTTCATAGCCTACCCTCGCAAATAGTGACCGAGCAGTGAACTCAATTCTTTGCTTTGTGGCTGTTTTGCCCGCTATTCGTGCTGCCATGTCTATTATTATAACGGACGTTCTATTAATTGAAACTACTTTTTTGATTTATACTGATGGCATGACAAATTCACTCAAGTCAGGCGTTGTTCATTCACTCCCACAAGACTTCCGTGGCCTTCTGGCGACGCAGCCAAAAATGCGTCACGCATGGCAAGACATTACCCCACTGGCGCGCAATGAGTTTATATGCTGGATTACATCTGCAAAAAAACCTGAGACTCGAGCAAGACGAATCCATATCGCCAAGGACAAGTTAGAGCGCGGCGAACGTCGTCCCTGCTGTTGGGCAGGATGCCCGCACCGCTCAACGCACAGCTAGGCTGCTGAGCTTTCTGGACGGATCACAAATGTGTCATTTTTTGCATCGACGTGCACAGTCGCATCTTCGCCAATCTTGCCGGTAATAATCATCTTGGCAAGTTCATCGAGAATATGTTTTTGGATAATCCTTTTGAGTGGGCGGGCTCCAAACGCCTGATCGTACCCCATCGTGGCAAGCGACTGTTTGGCTGCATCACTGACAGTGACGCGTAGACCTCTACTCGATTCGAGCTGTGCCAGCGTCCGAGCCAGCTGCACTTCGACAATTTGTGCCATGTCTTCAGGCTGAATTCTATCAAATACCACTATATCGTCGATTCGATTGATAAACTCCGGCCGCAGGTGTGATGACAACTCCTTGTGGAGCGTCTGCTCGAGGGCTAAAAAGTTTTTACCGTCCCACTCCTGAATATGACGAGAGCCGATATTGCTTGTCATAATGATGACGGTATTTGAGAAATTGACGGTACGGCCTTGACCGTCTGTCAATCGCCCATCATCGAGCACCTGCAGCAACACATTGAAGACATCCTGATGCGCTTTTTCGATCTCATCAAATAGCACGATGCTATATGGTCGTCGTCGTACGGCTTCAGTGAGCTGACCACCCTGATCATAGCCAACATATCCTGGAGGCGCACCAATCAATCGCGATACTGCGTGTTGCTCCATGTACTCACTCATATCTATACGGACAATTGCTCGCTCATCATCGAACAGCGAGGCGGCAAGACTCTTGGCCAGCTCAGTTTTACCCACGCCAGTCGGTCCGAGAAACAGAAATGACCCAATCGGTCGATGCTGATCACCGATACCTGCCCGCGAACGCCGGATAGCATTTGCAACCGCATCGACGGCACGGTGCTGCCCAATAACGCGCATATGCAAATCATCTTCGAGGTGACTCAGTTTTTCGGTATCACTCTGCGTCAGTCTATCCACTGGAATGCCTGTCCACCGCGCGACTACCGCCGCAATGTCGTCGGCTGTTACTTGGTCTCGCAGCAAACGCGACTCGGTAGGAATATCGTCGATCTGAGTCCGATACTCGGCAATTTTGCGCTCTATATCAGGGATTTCTCCGTATTTGATACGACTGGCTGCAGCGAGATCGCTTTCGTTTTCGGCACGGTCGAGTTGGGCTTTGGCGGTTTCTAGTTTTTCGCTCTCGGTATTGAGTTTGTCGATGAGTGTTTTTTCGTGCTGCCAGGCCGATTCAAGCTCCTCGGATGACGATTTGAGCGCCTCGATCTCGGACTCAATTTCTTTGGTACGAGCTTTTGCGGTATCACTTTTGTCCTTCTTCAGGGCGGTATGCTCGATTTGGAGCTGCATTATCTTGCGGTTGAGTCGATCGAGTTCGATTGGCTTGGAGTCTAGTTGCATCTTCAGAGCCGAGGTTGCTTCATCGATAAGATCAACTGCCTTGTCTGGCAAAAATCGTTCAGTAATATAACGGTCACTCAGTCGGGCCGCGGCAACTATCGCATCATCAAGTATTTTGACCCCGTGGTGCACTTCATATTTTTCTTGCAGACCGCGCAAAATCGCGACCGTATCTTCAAAATCTGGCTCACCTACAAATACTGGCTGCAAACGGCGCTCTAGAGCCGCATCTTTTTCGATGTACTGACGGTATTCATTGAGCGTCGTCGCACCTATCAGGTGAAGCTTGCCGCGTGCCATCATGGGCTTGAGCATATTGGCTGCATCGACCGCACCGTCGGCTTTGCCAGCACCAACAATTGTATGAATTTCATCGATAAACAACACTGTCTCGCCAGCGGCGTCTTCAATTTCTTTGAGAACTGACTGCAGTCGCTCCTCAAACTGGCCGCGATAACTCGCCCCCGCCAGCAAGCTGCTAATCTCCAGCCCAATAAGCCGTTTGTTTTTGAGACTTTGCGGCACATCGCCTTTGATAATTCGCTGTGCAAGCCCTTCGACAATCGCAGTCTTGCCGACACCTGGTTCGCCTATGAGTACTGGATTGTTTTTGCTTCGGCGGCTAAGCACCTGCATGCAACGACGAATTTCTTCATCTCTTCCGATAACAGGATCAAGCTTGCCCTCCCGTGCGAGAGCCGTAAAGTCTTGTCCAAACTGTTCTAGTGGTGGTTTGTTGTCTTGCTGTGGTTGCATATAGTCCTCCTATATACTCACAGTATATAAAACTAGCACTCTCCTGGCAAGAGTGCTAGTTTCTTACGCCTTTACGATATTTTTAGCGATGTATCTTCATCATAGCAGCGACCATATGCATATACTCGTCTGTTGCGGCGCGAGACTTTTTCATAAATTCATCGCGGTTGAGCCACTCGTATGACTGATGCTCCCAGCTGACAGTAATCTTTGGCCGCTGGTCTAGCTGTGCGACAAACAGTGCATAATGAATACCGTGTATCGAGTACTCTGTCCCTGAATACACTTCACTCACCTGGCTGGCACCCAATTTGATTCCAGTCTCTTCAAATACTTCTCGCAGCATGCCTTCGAGCAATGATTCATCTTCTTGGAGCGCACCGCCAGGCAAATCAGGATCGACCCCAAAATACGGATGGTCACTTCGAAACATCATCAAATATTTGTCGCTAGGATCTATCATCAGCAATTTAGCCGCTCGTATCATCCTCCCACTATAGCAAACCCCCGTCCTACGAATCTGCGAGTTTTTGATAGGTATAGTCGATTTACACATCGATCGGCTATGCATGTACAAGCGTGCATGTCGTTGAGGCTAGTATCGCTCGAGTTCAAACGATGTGGCACCAATATCGCCGCGTATCGAAATCTTTTTTGCAGCCGTCGCATAGTCAGCCGTCTCGTAACGACCTTCACCGACTTCAGTCAGCCCATCAAGATTTTGGCTAGATATACCCTTGTCTAGTTCGACACGTACTCCACTGTCTTTTGGCACACGAAATGTCACCGAGCTAGCGCCTGCATTGAGCCTAACATCAAGCTCATCGACACGGTTGCCGAGTGTGACAACACTACTACTCGCACCGACATCAAGATCAAAACGCTCCAATACTACTTGCGACACGTCTGCATCAACATCAGCTGCACCGGCTCGCACATTGAGATTGAGGGGCAAATTTCTCGTCAGTGTTATGTCGAGATCATTACGAAAACTTCCACTCCACCACATGCGGCTGCCACTAGTTGTGAGGTCGACTCTTTGGGTCGTGCCGTCGACTTTGGAGTCAACATCTAGCTCCGTGAAGTCACTGTAGAGTTTTGCGAGCACTGGCGTATCGTTAGATTGAGAGTCAATCTTGAGTTTTCCGGCACCGGCACGAACTGCGACATCAACATTTTTGATAGCATCGCTCTCTCGTGCAACTTGCTGTGTCTGCGCATCACTGCGAGATTGCTGTTGTTCAAAAGGCCCACCGTCGATAGCAACCCACGCCAGCAAACCGATTATACCGAGCATCAATACCGCAGAAAGAATACTCCATAAAGTGCCTTTGATATTGAGAAGCGACACCCCCCATCCGACAATGAGAAGTGGCCATAGCTGCCAAATGTTTTGGTATTGCACCTCGATGACATTAAGATTATCGAGCAGTACAAACACACCCACAAGTATGAGAAGCAACCCCCAAAAGATACGGCTCATGTCCCAGCCAGTGTATCGTCGCTTCGATTCTTCGACCTGCACGGGTTCAGCGGTTGATGTTTTTTCAGTCTTTTTTACGCGTGCCATTATCGTCCTCCTTTTCTTGATAGCAGTACCACACCGATAAGTATCAATGAAACCGGTACAAAGAATTCCCAGCTAAGTTGAAAGATTTCTGGAAATAGTCGTGCAAGCAGCAACCAAGCGCCTCCGATAATGAGCCCGATTCCCAAGTAATGCTTTGCGCGATTGCTCGCGCCGCTTTCGGTAAACTCTGTAGAGAGTCGTGAGAAGTTTGATTGTACTGAGCTCGCCGATATACCTGCTTTTGCCTCGGCATCATTGGTTGGCAATAGCAACGCAAGTAACAGATAGATTGGTATGATAAATTCGACACCGGCGATGACGAGTGCAACCATGATTATTCTCAGTAGTGTCACATCGATATCAAAATATTCCGCCAGCCCGGCAGCGACGCCAAATATTTTGCCTTCTTTTGGTCTCCGATATAGTTTTTTGGTTTGTGCCATAGTTCCTCCATTCTCTATGGGAAATCCCCATAGCTTCAAAGACTCAGATGCACCAACCCACTTCAGCACATCTTCTGTATGTATAGTACACCTGTTACCAGCCCAACACAAAGCTCGCTCTCGTGCGGATTTCACCCAAACATCAAGAGACTTGGCGCAAAGATGAGTAGCGTCCCCAAGATTGCCATCAATATACCACCGACAAGTCGTGTAGCGCGAACATATTTCGACTCGACACCGACAGTTTTAAGGGTCGTCATCGCAATAAAGAACACTACGAGATCATCAAGCATAAAGAAGAACACATAGAGCAACAAGTATGCTAAGTATTCAAGATTTGTAAGCCCCGCTGCACTTAATATTCCTGTGTATACCACAGGCAGCCCGGCGCTACACGCGAGCTCCACAATATTTACTGACGCTGCAAGTACGATAATTCCTGCCAATGCCAACCACACATTATCTCGATATACTATCGATTCGAGCTTCTCGAAATATGCGCGCCGTTTCTCGTTTCCAGCAACCTTGCATCTTGTACGTGGCATAAAAGGGATAATCCCTTAACAGATGAAATAAAGTGCTAAATGCTGATTTAGCAAAAATACCAGACTTACAAAAACTAATACGAGGCGCCTATGCGCCTCGTATTGTACAGAAGACTTGCACCCACAGATGTAACCCACTAACTAACAATCGTAACTAAAGTGACTAAAAGTAACTAAGTAACTTACTAACTCGATCAGTTACATATAAATGTTAGTTTCTTAGATAGGGTTAGTCGACTGTCGTGAGTGCGGTATCGAGAATCACTATTTCGTTACCGATAGGTCAGAATAATTTCGACCTCTAATTAGGGGTATAGAACGTTTAGTAATTAATAAGTAAGGAGAACATAATGGGACTATTCGATATAATAGCTCGACCAAAAGGTCAGACATTTTTCATGGCTCGGCTTGCAGGTCACGGAATATCAAAATCTAGATTTGAGGAGTGTTCCCATAAAAATGATATATATGGCTAGTGCAGTGTAAGCCAAAAACTTTGACCACTTATTTGTTTTGTTTATTCCCCAAAACAAACTTGCCTGACTCAATAAAATCCAGCACAGTGAGTGTCCATATCGAAGTACCATTTCCTTTATACCGCTGGCAACGACCGCTTCCTCAGGAACAACCTTAATATAAATTGCTGCAATTATAAGCGCTGCCAATGCACCCAAGACCCCGAACACTCTGTAATGTTTTTCAAGATAAGCTTTCACGATTTTAATTATATATCAACAAAAGCCTAGTAGCGTGAATGCTTACTGGATTTATTGTCACATATATTGTCTTGGCTCACAACGGTAGAGGAAGTCATAACTACAATTAAGCAGGATTGTTTGAAAATATAGTCGTTCTAAAGATGCTTCCGCTTCTGGCATTAAGTATAATACGTTGTATGAAGAAAACGATTGAAGAAAGGCTTACTGGAGGACATCCCAATTCGCTTGGTGAAACGATCGCTGTTGCTGAAGACGTGCTGCAGGACAGCTCAAGGCAACTATTTAATGAGCTTTGTCGTACTTATAGCTCAGACGATGAGGTTGTTCGCTTACGTGTAAGCAGTGCTCTTAAACGAATTTGCGGTCTCCATAGTGATTCATTATCGGCGAACACACAGCCAAAACCAGAATGGCTACTTGAAAGGTTTGATTGGCTTATTAATGATATTGGCTGGAATCTTGATCAGCCTTCAGCTAAATGGTCTATTGCTCAGATAGTCCAGGAATTAAGAACCAAAATCACAGAGAAACAACGCAATGAGGCTATTGAGCTGCTTAAACATAATCTAGAGACGGAGAGCGACTGGATTGTACAGAATACGACCGCTGATACATTGACTGATTTCGCAGCAAATGATTCAAGGCTAAAAGCATGGTTAGTGCCAAGATTGAATAAAATGAAAAAGGATAACAGAAAATCGGTATCATCGAAAGCCGTAAAGTTGCTCAATAGGCTAAATACCTAATCCTCTACGGTTTCATTCCTACTATGGGTATACAAAAAGTCAGAACCATTTTCACAGTTCTGACTTTATCTTGTCCTGCTTGGCTCCGCTTACGGGTCACGACGGACTATTGTTTAACATCAACTATATATGACGTTACTTTCAAAAGCTTCGCCGAGCCACCGGCACTCGTAAATTCATACAGGTCGTGAGAATTGAATATACACCCATTAGACGCATATGCGCAACTACTTACCGCTGCATATTTGCCGTGTGAAATTGAAGTCAAAACATCAAACCTATCTATAAGGACATCTGATTGAGTTGTCTTATTCATATAAGACTTTAGTTTTGATTTAAGTATTTTTTCATCGCTCCCTACAACCCTCCAGATAAAATCTTCCGCTAGCAGAGGCTCTAGTTTATCGTATTGACCAGAAGCCAGATTAACTGCAACTTCTATCGCAAGAAGTGAACGAGGCGAATTGCCACAGTTGTCAGGAATATTTGTTTTCATTATTTATCAGTATAACAAAAAGTCCAGCGTGTATACTTACTGGACTTCTGTTCAAATATCTTGTCTTGGCTCCGCTTACAGATCAAAGACTATTGTTTAATCAATTGCTCAGCAGTATTGCGCCAAAAATCCTTCCAATCATCGGCTTCTTGCTTAGTAGGAACAGCGGTGTGTGAAAGAATAAGTTTAGATTTTTCTCCATTCTCCTCAACAGTTGATGAGAATTTACTTCCGTCAGCAAAGTCACACCTCCATGTGCTGCGCTTGGGAGTCTCACTGCTACGGGACTTCAGGGGCGCGGATCCATTGAATTCACTTTGATTTTCAAACCATTCAACAAGTTGTGGAAATAATGTATTACGTGAAGTCGCCGCTGTTTTCGATACAGCTAGTTCAAATAGTCCATTGGCTAACTGACCTGGGACGCGCTTACCTATATGCTGCTCATACGCCACTGTAATACCCTGCGCCCACCATCCATGACTTTCAAGTTCACCCTCAAGCTCGTCATTGAGCTTGTGCGCTAAGTCGGCATGAGACAACTCTCGTGCACCACTCTTATCGAGTTCTCTTACCCATTGATCCCAAGATTTATTTGTCGCCTTTTCGATTGATGTGATATTTATAGGTTTTGTCATACAACTTATTATACCTAATACGAAAAGAAGTCCTGTAGCGTGAATGCTTACTGGACTTCCTGTCGCATATATACTCTTGGCTCACCACGATAGAGGAAGTTATAACTTTAATAAATTACGATTGTCTCGGAACTTAAAACGCCATTCGCTATTTTGAATTAATAATGCTATAATAGTTTCCACTGATTAAGTAGAGTACCCTCTTTCTGATCCACGCTACAAACTAATCTCAAAAAAGGAGACTTCTATGCCAACGAATAGAAGAAAAGTTACGAGTGAGGAACTAAAAGATGAGGTCCTCTCAAAGATAAAACAATATGAGGACAAAGGCTTTCCGGAAGCGGGCAGGATTCATGAACTCATCATGAAGGCTAATCCCGGGCTTTGTCCACGTTTGTGGTACGGCATGCCAGGCTACGCAAAGACAAAAGACAGCGCAGTACTGTGCTTCTTCAGAAAAGACACACTGATATCATTTGGCGTAACAGAGTCCGCAAATATTGGTCAAATAAGTGACAGTAAGTCATTTGCAACCAGTGCATGGTATATAACCGATCTGGATGACGAATCAAGCGATATGATTACGCAAATTGTGTCCAAAGTTACAGCATAGTTTCACTTCTATTATGGGTATATGAAAAGTCAGAACTGAATTAACGGTTCTGACTTCATCTACTTTGGCTTGGCTCACAACAATAGAGGAAGTTGTAACTTTAATCAAGAAGGGTTGTTTAGCTATTTAAGCCGTTAGTTCGACTAGCTT